>JANODP010000402.1:0-46317 GCA_031412755.1 Schlesneria sp.
CGTCGTAGCTGAGTTCGCAAGAACTCAGTTCGTGACAGTGCGTTGGGCTGAGTTCTTGCGAACACAGCTACAGGCCCATGAAAAATCCGGGCCAAACCTCGTATCGAGATCCGCTCGCCGTTATGTTCAAGTCCCGAGAACATTTGCGAACGTCCGCGTGTCGTCTCGCCGTCCGCTGCAACGGCGGGGGTGGCGGGGTCAGAGTCTTCGATGGCCCCGTGCTTGCCACGCACTACCGGCCCACCGAAGACTCTGACCCTGCCACACTGCCGCCTACAGAGAACCATCATGATTGACGAACTGCGTCACGCCATTTCGGAACTGCTCGACGGCCGAGAGCTCTCGGCCGACGCGATGTATGCCGCCGTCGGCGCGATCATGGACGGACGGTCGACCGAGGTCGAAATCACGGCGCTGCTCACCGCGCTGCGTTGTCGGGGCGAATCGGTCAGCGAACTGGTCGGTGCGGCGAAGGCCATGCGCGAGCGCGCCACATCGATCCCGTGTCAGACCGCCCCTCTGCTCGACACCTGCGGGACGGGGGGCGATTCGTGGCACACGTTCAACATCAGCACGGCGGCGGCGCTGGTCGCGGCGGCGGCGGGCCAGCCGGTCGCGAAGCACGGCAACCGCAGCGTCTCCAGCAGCACCGGTTCCGCCGACGTGCTCGAAGCGCTGGGAGTCAACCTGCAACGGACGCCCGAGCAGATCGCCCACTGCATCGACACCATCGGCATCGGATTCTGCTTTGCCCCGCTGCTGCACGGCGCGATGAAATATGCGGCTCCGGTGCGCAAGCAACTCGGATTCCGCACGATCTTCAACCTGCTCGGCCCGCTGACCAATCCGGCCCGCGCGACGTATCAACTCGTCGGAGCCAGCCGCATCGCCGCCGCCGAGATGCTGGCCCGGGCTCTGCACCAACTCGGAACCGAACGGGCTCTCGTCGTCTGCGGCAACGATGAACTCGACGAAGTCAGCCTGTGGGGCGAGACGACCGTGTTTGAAGTCTCGCTCGACGGCGTGCGGCGCCACACCTGGACGGTCGCCACGCTCGGATTGCCCGAGTGCCGCGTGGCCGATCTCCGCGTCTCCAACTCCGCCGAAAGTGCGGCCGTGATCCGCGGCGTCTTCGCCGGTCAGCGCGGTCCCGCGCGAGACATCGTGATCGCCAATGCCGCCGCCGCGCTCCTCGCCGCCAATCGAGCCGACTCGATTCAAGCCGCCGTCCCGCTCGCCGCCGCCGCACTCGACAACGGCCAGGCCGCCGCGCTCTGCGAACGGCTGGTCGAATTCACGCAGGCAAAGGACTAATCGAGTGCCACGGCTGTGTCAGCCGTGTGAATTTCGAGAGACTTGTGACAGTCTCCACGGCTGACACAGCCGTGGCACTCCTGTTTCAATAGGCTCCTACGTGCTGGCGGGCCGCCACTCGCCGCTGAACACTTCGGTGGCCGGTCCCGTCATGAAGACGTCTCCGCTGGCGGCCCATTCGAGTTTGAGGTCGCCGCCGCGCAGATGAGCCGTGACCGTGCGGTTGGTTCGTCCTGTGAGTGCCCCCGCGACCGCACTCGCACACGCGCCTGTACCGCAGGCCAGCGTCTCACCGCTGCCGCGCTCCCAGACGCGCATGATGAACTCGTCGGGGGAGACGACCTGGATGAACTCGGCATTCACGCGGCGGGGGAACGCGGGGTGATGTTCGATCTGCGGACCGACGCGCAGCACCCAGTCATCGTTCACCTCATCGACAAACGTCACGCAGTGCGGGTTGCCCATCGAGACGCAGGTGACGTCGATCGTCTTTCCGGCGACTTCGAGTTTGACATTCCTGGGCGGATCACCCGGCAGTGTCGTCGGGATGCGATCCGACTCCAGAATCGGGGCTCCCATGTTGACCGTGACCTGCTCAACCCCGCCGTCTTTTCCGGTGAAGAGTTGCATGGTGAGGACGCCCCGTCCGGTCTCGATCTTGAGTTCGGGCTTCCTAGCGATGCCGCGATCGGACACGAACTTGGCGACGCAGCGAATCGCGTTGCCGCACATTTCCGACTCGCTGCCGTCGGCGTTGAACATCCGCATCCGGGCATCCGCCACTTCGGAGGGGCCGATCAGGACGAGGCCGTCGCCGCCGACTCCCGTGTGCCGATCGCTGATTGCGATGGCCGTGGTCGGAATGTCGCGCGGAACCGGCTCGTCGAAACAGTTGACGTAGATATAGTCGTTGCCCGCCCCGTGCATCTTGGTGAATCGCATGAGATGTCTCGATCGGTCGCTGGGAAATCCAATTGTCCTGCCGCGAACCCGCTGGCTCGTGGCGGCCTCAAGCTGTTGGCGCGGGAAGATTCTAGCAGGTGAGTCGTGAGTTTTCGTGGCAGTGCGGTGGCCGATCGGATGGTGAGGCTCGACAGAATCTCGGCGCGATCTAAAGTGGTGACGTTTCAATCCGACAAAGGAGTACGCGACATGATCCACATGCGACCTGCCGCTGCACGCGGCCACTTCGATCACGGGTGGTTGGACACATTCCACACGTTTTCGTTCGGGGACTATTTCGACGCCGAGCATTCCGGCTTTCGCTCGTTGCGGGTGATGAACGAGGACCGCGTCGCGCCGGGACAGGGCTTCGGGATGCACGGACACCGTGACATGGAGATCGTCACGCTGGTGCTGTCGGGCGCGCTGGAGCACCGTGACAGCCTCGGCAATGGCGAAGTCCTGCGGCCGGACGAACTGCAACGAATGACGGCCGGAACCGGCATCCGGCACAGTGAATTCAATCCGTCGGAGACCGAACCCGTCCACCTCTATCAAATCTGGATTACCCCCGAGCAACGCGGTCTGACCCCCGGCTACGAACAACGCGCGTTCGACGCACCAGCGAGCGAGGGCCGCTGGCAACTGATCGCCTCGCGCGACGGGCGCGATGGTTCACTGACCGTCAATCAGGACGTCTCGCTCTGGCGGGCGCAGCTCGATGCCGGGCGGGAACTCCATTCCGAATTGAACCCGCAGCGGTTCGGATGGCTGCAGGTGATGACGGGGCAGGTGGAGCTGAATGAGTTGATGCTCGCGGCCGGTGACGGCGCGGCGATCTCCGACGAAACGAAGCTGTTGATTTGCGCCTCGGCAAGTTCCGAGATGCTGTTGTTCGACTTGAACTGAGTCTCGTGGCTGACGCAGCCTGCGTTGGTGCAACTGATCGCGGGAGATTGGATACGGACGCTGGCAGCGTCCGCCACGATCTGACAACAACACAAACGGAAAGGACCGGCCGGGAAAAGCCCTTGCCGACGAAGAGCCTCATGTACATCCCTGCGGCATTCCGCGAGACCGACACAGGCCGACTGCACGAGTTCATGCAGCAACACGGCTTCGCCCTGCTGACGTCTCACGGCGAACGTGGTCTGATGGCGAGTCACCTGCCGTTGCTGATCGACCCCACGCGCGGGCCGCTCGGCACGCTGGTCGGTCATTTTGCGAAGGCCAACGATCAGGCGGCCGATGCCGGGTCGGAGGTGCTGGCGGTCTTCTCCGGTCCGCATGCCTACATTTCACCGACCTGGTATGAGACGCCGAACACGGTCCCGACGTGGAACTATGTCGCCGTCCATGCCTACGGCACGCTGCGACTCATCGACGACAAGGTTGAGCTGGCTCGCGTTCTCGATGCGACCGTGGCCAGGTATGAAGGTTCGCGCCCGCAACCGTGGCCGTTCGATGCCGGAACAGACTTTCACCAAAAGCTGCTCGACGGGATCGTCGGCTTCGAGATCGAGATCACCCGCCTCGAAGGGAAGTGGAAGCTGAATCAGAACCATCCGGCCGAGCGTCGCCAGCGCGTCATCGCCGCGTTGAATCAGGCCGGTGGCGAGAACAACCGCGCCGTGGCGAAGTTGATGGAAGCCGTACCGTAGGCCGGTCGCTCCGCCGACCGGAACTCTCTGTCGCTGAAGTCGCAAGACTTCAGATCGGAACTCTGGCGAGTTCCGCTACAACCGACGGGACTACTTGCTCAGCTCGACGCACTTCAGCGTCTGTTCGTTGCGAACGTAGAATCGTCCGTTGGCGAGGGCAGGCAGGGCGCGTGTCGTTTTGCTCAGCAGGCTTGCCGTGCCGAGTTCCCGGTACGCGGACTTGTTCAACTCCGCGAGTCGCAGCGTGCCGTCGGTTTGCATGACGAGCAGCTTGCCGTCGGCGGCGATCAGCGTGGCATAGGCCAATCCCGATTTCGTCCAGTGGATCTTGCGCGTCTGCGGATCGAAGCACTTCAACGAGATGGGGCCACCGTCCTGACGACCGTCGATCCCGAAGACCGCTCCCTCGTGAATGATCGGCGTGGTGTATTGGCTCGACAGGACTTCATCCTGCCAGACGACATCGAGTTTGTCGCGACCGAGATTCACCAGTTCGGCGCCAATGCCATAGCTGGCCGTCAACAGCACGCGATTGCCGACCACCACGGGCATCGCGCCGTTGACCGTTGGCCCGCGCTGACCGAACGGCGTGCGAGCCAACTCGTTCCCCGTGGCCGGGTCGAGCGCGACCAGATTCAACCGAGTGATGCACAGCACCACTCGTTTGCCATCGACGACGGCCACGAGTGGCGACGAGTAACTCGCCTGCTCGCTCGTCGCTTTCCACACGGTCTTGCCGGTATCGAGATCGAAGGCCACGATCCCCGCGCCCTCCTTGTCTCCGCCCACGTTGACGATGACGACCTGGCCCTCCACGAGGGGAGCGCTCCCCGCCCCAAAGTAACCGGCCGGCGCGCGGAACTCCTTGTGAGTCTGCCTCTGCCACAGGACATCGCCGGTCTTGAGGTCCGCGCAGTACAGGCCACCCGCGCCGGCGAAGGCATAGATCCGACCCTTGTGAATCGTGGGGACGGCGCGCGGTCCGTCGTCCTCCCCGATCTGCGGTTGGAAGTCCGTCGGAAAGCCCTTCGACCAGCGCGGCTGGCCGGACGCGGCGTCATACGCCGACAACGTGTCGTCATCGCCGAGACGATGAAACAGGACCGCGATCCCATCGACCACCGCCACACCCGCAAAGCCCGATCCGACTTTGGCCTCCCACACCGAACGGGGTCCGCCGGTCGACCACTTGTCGGACAGCTTCTCTCCCACCGCAATGCCGTTGCGCTGCGGACCGAGAATGTTCGGCCAGTCACCTCCGCACGCGTTGGAATCCACCAGCAGACCGCTCAGCCAGGTCACCGCCGCGAAGAACAGAGTCACTCGGGCATTCTGGTGGCTCGTCATCATCGGCTCCTGCGGCACGAAGCCGCGATCGATACGAATCATTCTGTTCAACAGTGCCACTCGGCGTCGCACGAGTGACAGCGGAAGCCGACAATCGTCGAGGTGCCCGGAATCTCCAAGCCCTGACGGTTCACCTCCGCATCGTCGAGTTCCAACAACTCGACCACGGGGTAGCGGCACTGGCGGCACTGGCGATTCGCGAACAACAGTCTGGCGCGGGAGATCACGTCCAACTTCGGAGCTTCCTCGCGAGTCGATCGGCATGATCGCGGCAGGGTGCCGGGAAAGGGAATGATCCTCGGTTCGTCGGCCACGATCGTCGATGTCGACACGTACTCATCCGGCCAGTACACACTCAGTCGGCTCATCCTTGAGCTCCTTGGTGAGAGGGCTTGAAACTTCCCCGCGCGAGTGCTGCTCGAACCGAGCGGCTTCCGTGCGAGGCGACATCCTGTCGAGTTCGGTTTGTCAGACGGCATCACGACTGGATGCCGACTGCATGACCGAGGCGGAAATTACCGGTTGTCACGGCATTCGGCAAGGTTGGGTTGTGACGGTCGCGGCGGCTGGAGGAGCTGCAAGTCTTCTCAACGGGCGTGATGTCGGGAGAGATGTCGGGCGAGATGCACTTCCCAACACGCCCGATCTGTGGCGAGCGAGCGACGAACGGCGGTGATTCGTCACCTCTTTACATGCCTCTCCTCCAGCCGTTTCTTGTCCCCGGCGGTTCATTTCCTGTCGGGCCGGGCGATTCCCAGCCGATTTCAACCACTGGCACGTCCGCTATGGAAATGTTCAAAGTTCATGAACCGACCCGGTTCACGGATTCCCTTTACCGCTCCGCTGGCTTATATTCGCGGCCGTCTCGCCCTTCCGGAGTTCTCCGCATGTCGGCATTTCTCGTTCCGCTCGATCCGGGTCTGTGCCTCATCCCCCTTGAGAAGGCGATCGTGCTCATCGGCCGTCAGGCCGATTGTGATGTGTCGCTGACGCACAGTCGCAAGGTCTCGCGCAAGCATTGTTGCGTGGCCCAGGTCAACGAGTCGTTCGTGGTGCGAGACCTCGGCAGCACCAATGGTGTGTTCGTCAATGGCTCGCGCGTCCGCAAAGAGGCGGGACTGACGCTGGGAGACGAACTGGCCATCGGCGACGTCCGCTTCCGCCTGCAAGCAGAGGCTCCCTCGAACAAAGTCGGCCGGAAGAACGGCGAAGACGCCAGGCAGACCCCCGCAGACCCGGCGCTCCCGCCGCAGGCGGCTCGTCCGATGATGTCCCCTCCGCTGAACATGGACCTTCCGGTGGCCTTGCCCGAGATGGGACAGGACTTCGCGGTGGAAGCCTCGATCGCTCACATGCGGCCTCTCAAGCGGAAGAAACCCGATCCGGACGCCAACCTGTCCCACGCGCCGTTCGAGCCGGAAGACGATGTCGTTCCGCTGGCCTCGGACAGCCTCTAAGGGTTGATGGTCGAGGGTTGAAAGTTGATGGTAAAGAGTGTCCCTCTGTTGCCGCGCCCTTTTTGACCCTCAACCCTCGACCATCAACCTTCACCCTGCCACCACGCTGAAGAACCGCATGACCGTCTCGCCCCGCGATGAGATCGACTCGCTGCGCGCCGCGATCCGTCGCCACGATGCGCTCTACTATGAGCATGCCACTCCGGAGATCTCGGACAACGAATACGACCGACTGATGAAGCGGCTGGTCGCACTCGAAGCCGGGCATCCCGAGTTCGACTCCGACGACAGCCCTTCGCGCAAGGTGGGCGGTCGCCCGATCGAAGGCTTCGTCACCGTCGAACATCGCGTCCCGATGCTCTCCATCGACAACGTCTACAACGAAGGCGAACTCGCGGAATTCGGCCAGCGGATGGCCAGGCTGCTCAGCGGGCGGCCGTGCGAGTGGCTCGTCGAATACAAGATCGACGGCGTCGCGCTGTCGCTGATCTACGAACAGGGTCGGCTGGTGCGGGCCGTCACACGCGGCGACGGCCGTCGCGGCGACGATGTCACCCACAACGCCAGAACCATGCGCGGTGTGCCGCTGCAACTTTCTGATGTTGATCTTCCTCCCCTCGCCCCTTCGGGGAGAGGGGCCGGGGGTGAGGGGCAACCGGAAACCAACTCTCAATCGACAGTCATCCCCTCCCTCCTGGAAGTCCGCGGCGAAGCCTACATCTCCAACAGCGACTTCGCCCAACTCCACGCGGCGGCCATCGAGCGCGGTGAAGAACCGCTGAAGAACTCGCGCAATGCGACGGCCGGCGCGATCAAGCTGCTCGACCCCACGCTCTGCGCCGAGCGCAAGCTGCGGTTCTTCGCGCACAGCGTCGGCAGCCTCGAAGGGGCGAGCTTCGCCACGCACGGCGAATTCCTCCAGCGAATCGAACGGCTCGGCATCCCCTCCGTCCCGAAGACCGCCGTCCGGCCGAGCTTCGAATCGGCCGTCGAATACGCGCAGACACTGATGCAGGAGCTCCACGCGCTCGACTTTGAAGTCGATGGCCTCGTGTTCAAGGTCAACGACTTGGCGCTGCGCGAGGAACTCGGTTACACCAGCAAGTCGCCGCGCTGGGTCGTCGCCTTCAAGTGGGAGAAGTACGAGGCCCAGACGCGCGTCGTCGAGATTGTGGTTCAGGTGGGCAAGACCGGGACGCTGACACCCGTTGCCAACCTGGAGCCGGTCGAGATCGCGGGGACGACCGTCTCGCGAGCCAGTCTGCACAACCGGGACGAGATCGCGCGGCTCGGCATTCAAGTCGGCGACCGGGTCATCGTCGAGAAGGCCGGGAAAATCATCCCGCATGTCGTGCGAGTCGAAACGCAGCACCGCGACGGGACGCAGCAGCCGTTCGAGTTTCCCTCGCTCTGTCCCGAGTGCAGTACCGCCGTCGTGCAGGACGAAGGCGGCGTCTACGTGCGCTGCCCCAATCCGAACTGTCCGGCTCAACTGCGCGAGGGTCTGCGCTACTTCGCCTCCCGCGCCGCGATGGACATCGAGGGACTCGGAGCCAAGCTGATCGAGCAGCTCACCGAATCGAAACATCTGACCAGCTTCGCCGACATCTACCGCCTGAAGGATCGCCGTGCGGAGTTGCTCGAATTGGAACGGCTCGGCGAGAAGTCGGTCGACAACCTGCTGGCGGGAATCGAGGCGTCCAAGGATCGTCCGCTGTGGCGACTCCTCACCGCCATGAACTTGAGGCACGTGGGGACTCGCACCGCGCAGCAACTGGCCGAACGTTTTGGTTCGATGGAGGCGTTCGCCAGCGCGAGCGAGGCCGATCTGGCACAGGCCGATGAAGTGGGCGATGTCATCGCGAAATCGGTGCGGGCGTTCTTCACGAGCGACTACGGTCAGCGGATCGTCTCCGAATTGAAGGCCCTCGGCCTGAACATGGGGAGCGAAGCCGATGCGGCGGCCGCCGCTGCCAAGAACGCGGCGGGAGTACTGGCGGGCAAGACGCTGGTCGTCACGGGAACGCTCACCCGTTTCACGCGCGATCAGATACAGGAATTGATCCAGCAACACGGCGGTCGCGCCGCGAGCAGCGTCTCGAAGAAAACGGACTATCTCGTGGCTGGCACTGACGCCGGCAGCAAACTCACCAAGGCCCGCGATCTCGGCGTGGCGGTTCTCGACGAGGACGGCTTCGTCAAACTGATCGAGCAGGGCGTCTCGGTGCCATCCGCCAACCCGCCATCGCTGTTCGAATGATTCCGGGGTCGAACCGCTTGATTGCGTTACGTCCGACTCGGTTGAAGGGTCTCCCCGCCATCGCCATGATGCTCGCCAGTTCACTGATCTCGACTTCTGAAAGGCGGACCGAATGACCGTGCAACGCGTGCTGATCGACGGACAGTGGACGAATTCGGCGGGAACGTCCACGTTTTTCGCGGTCAATCCGCGCACGAAGGAACCGCTGCCCGACAAGTATCCCGTCAGTCCGTGGACCGAGGTCGTGAAGGCTCTCGAAGCGGCGTCCCGTGCGGCGGAGACCGTTCGCAGTTGGAGCGGCGAGCGGTTCGCGGCCTTTCTCGACAAGTACGCCGACCGCATTGATGCCCGCGCGACCGACCTCGTCGCCATCGCACAACTGGAAACGGCGCTCCCCGCGCAGCCCAGGCTGAAGGATGTCGAATTGCCGCGCACGTCGAACCAACTCCGTCAGGCGGCCAAGGCGGCGCGAGACGGTTCGTGGGCGCTGCCGACCATCGACTCGGCCCCGAACATCCGCTCGGTCCTCGGACCGATCGGGCCGGTGGTCGTGTTCGGGCCCAATAATTTTCCGTTCGCGTTCAACGGTGCCTCCGGTGGAGACTTCGCCGCTGCCGTGGCGGCCGGCAATCCCGTGATCGCGAAGGGCCATTCGTCGCATCCCGGCACGACGCGGCTGCTCGCGGAAGAGGCCCAATTGGCGGCGAGCGAAACCGAGATGCCGCCCGGTTTCGTGCAACTCATCTATCGCACCAGCCACGACGACGGCAAGCGGATGGTCTCGCACCCGCTCATCGGAGCCTCGGGCTACACGGGATCGCGTTCCGCCGGGATGCAGCTCAAGGAGGCGGCCGATCGAGTGGGCAAACCGATCTACCTCGAACTCTCCAGCATCAACCCGGTCTATTTCCTGCCCGGCGCGATCCGCGAGCGGGGAGCCGCGCTGGCCGAGCAGTTCTCCACCAGTTGCCTGATGGGAGCGGGACAGTTCTGCACCAACCCCGGCCTCGTTGTGGTGCAGGCATCTCCCGAGGCGGAGGACTTCATCAAGAATGTGACCGACCGCTTCGCGGCGGCTCCCGTCGGGACGCTGCTCGGTGCGGGAGTTCTGACCCACCTGGAGGCCGGCCTGCAAAAGGTCATCGCGAGCGGCGCGACCGTGCTGACAGGCGGTTCGGTCGGCGGAGGCGCCGGGTTCTGCTGCCAGAACACACTGCTGCGCGTCTCGGCGAAAAAATTCGTCGCGGCGGCGGAGGCTCTGCAAACCGAGATGTTCGGCAACGCATCGCTGATCGTGGTCGCCGAGACCGACGACGAACTCGTGGCCGTCACGCAGGCACTCGAAGGGAACCTGACGGGTTGCCTCTACACGGCCAACGACGGCGCGGACGACGCGCTGCACGATCGCATTGCCCCGGTCCTGCGACAGAAAGTCGGACGCTTGCTGAACGACAAGATGCCGACCGGTGTGGCCGTTGTTCCCGCGATGAATCACGGCGGCCCGTTCCCCGCGACGGGACATCCCGGCTTCACCGCCGTCGGCATCCCCGCGTCACTGCGCCGGTTTGCGATGCTTCACTGCTACGACGGCGTTCGCCCGCATCGCCTCCCCGCCGCGCTGGCCAACAAGAATCCGACCGGCTCCGTCTGGCGACTGATCGACGGTCAGTGGTCGCAGGCCGACGTCTCGTAGGTCATCGATCAGGGGTCAGGCACCGCCGCGAAATGGATTTTGATCGGGCGAAACAAATACTCCACCAAAGGACCACCTCATGCGACGTTTTCTGAGTTTGATGCTGTTGTGTTTGTGGTCTCTGAGTGATTGGAGCCTCGCGGCTGAGCCGGCGGCGTCCCCGGTGACGCTCATTCGCAGTGCCAAGTCGGGGGCATGGTCCGACGCCGCCACCTGGGACGGAGGTCAGGTTCCCGGTCACGGAGTCAAGGTGCAGGTCCGGCCGGGGCACACGGTGACCTACGACGTGCAGGCTCCCGAAGCACTCGTCATTCGTTCGTTGTTCGTCGCCGGGACCGTCTCGTTCGCGACCGACAAGTCCACGCAGCTCAATGTCGGCCTGATCAAGATCGAGGCGACAGACAGCACCGACGAAGAGGGCTTTGACTGCGACATGCACCTCGAAGCGTCCGATCCCAAGGCCCCCAAGGCGTCTCTGCTGGTTGGCACTCCGAATCGGCCCGTGGCTGCGAACGCGAAGGCTCTGATCCGGCTGACCTATGTTCCCGGCATGAACAAGGAGTCGTGTCCGGCCATCGTCTGCTGCGCGGGTCGCATGGACTTTCACGGTGCGTCCCTCAATCGCACGTGGGTGAAGCTCGGTGCGACCGCGAGCAAGGGGGCGAAAGACGTCACGCTCGCCGAACCTGTCACCGGCTGGAAGGTCGGCGATCGAGTCCTCGTCACGGCAACTCTACCCGGCGAGTACAAAAAAGAACGAACGACCGAACCGCGCACGATCACGGCGATCGAAGACACCAGGCTCAGCTTCGACGAGCCGCTCGAATACGAGCATCAAGGCGACGGCGAGTTTCGCGGTGAGGTGGCCAATCTCAGCCGCAACGTGATCGTCGAGTCGGCCGATCCCGACGGCGAGCGGGGCCACACGATGTATCACCGCCACTCGGCCGGCTCGATCGGGTATGCCGAGTTCCGGCATCTCGGCAAGAAGGGGGTGCTCGGTCGGTACAGCCTGCACTTTCATCTGGTCGGCTCGACCATGCGCGGCAGCTCGGTCATCGGAGCCTCGATCTGGGACAGTCACAACCGCTGGCTGACGATTCACGGCACGAACCATCTCGTCGTGCGCGACTGCGTCGGCTACCGCAGCCTCGGCCACGGTTTCTTCATGGAGGACGGGACCGAGGTCTACAACGTCCTCGACCGCAACCTCGCCGTCGAAGCGTACGCCACCAAAAAACTGCCAAAGCAAGTCCTGCCGTTCGATCAGAATGACGGAGCCGGCTTCTGGTGGGCGAACAGTCTCAACACGTTCACCCGCAACGTCGCGGCCGCCAACGACCAGTATGGCTTTCGTTACGAGGCGACGCAGACCAGCGCGCTGAAGCTCGACATGGCCGTCCTGCAGCCCGACGGTTCCGAAAAGGTGGTCGACATCCGCACGCTCCCCTTCGTCCGCTTCGAGGACAACGAAGTTCACAGCAACCACGGCCTGTACGGCATCAATCTGGGTGAGGGGGTCAACTACGTGGGCCCGGATGCCCGGCATCCGTTCGTCGTCCGCAACACCAAGATTTGGAACGTCCATTACGGACTGAGGCCGCAGGTGCCGTCGCTGCTGGTCGAGAACATGACGATCCAGTCGCACTACGGCGTCTACCACCCGAACTTCGACAACCACGTCTATCGCAACCTGACGATTCGCCAGACGAGCACCGAGCCGTTCAATCGCGGGCACGACGATCTGAGCCTGCAACACGGAGCCGTCACGGTCGATGGCCTGACACTCGACAACTGCCGCTCCGGCGGGATGCCGCTGATTCAGATCTCCGACGACAACGCCACGAGTCGCGCGGTCTCGCACTTTCGCGGCGTGAAGGTCGTCAACTGGAAGGACAACAGCAAACAGAAGGCGATCGTCAACCTGGGCGGTGGCCCGCGCCCGCAGCCCAAGACCGAGAAGGGCGTGCCGATCTACCTGCACGACTGGTTCGGCCCCGGCCGCCACGCCCAGGTCGTCAGCACGCGGTCGCCCGAGTACAAGGCTCATCCCGAAACCTACCGTGCCGAGCCGCCGTTGACCGGTGACGAATCGCGAGTGACCGAAGTCTCGAACATCGACTTCCCGCAACTGCTCGCACCGGTCGATGACCTTCCCCCGGCAACGGTCATCACCCACGTGACGCCCCGCGATGGCCAACTGTTCGTTCAGGGAACCTGCTCCGACAACGGCCCCGTGAAGCGAGTCCTCGTCAACGGCCAGCCGGCGAAGGCGACGTCCGAGAATCTGGCGACGTGGGAAATCGCGCTCGACCCCAACGGCCTCTCCAAAATTGCCGCTCATGGCGAGGACGAAGCCGGCAACGTCGAACGGTTGCCGCACGCGTTTGCCGTCAACGCACCGTGACGACTGCGAGGCAGCGTGCCCCATTGAGCGATCGCAAGTTGGAGCCCATTCCAGAACCATCGCAAACTTTAAAGCCTCCGAAGCTTTCGGAAGTTTTCAGATGGACTTTTAATCGAATTCGTCCGCGTCATGTCGCCTTTTCTTCCGCCGCACCTCGATTTGAAAGGCCTTCGTGAATGCGGATTGGACGTCTCGAACACAGGCGAATCATTCGGCATCGTGATAGTATTAATTCGTGCGGGTGTATTTCGGATGCAGGGTGCCGCATGCACAGTTTTCCGTCCCAGGACGACACACGCTTCAACTCATCTCCCTGCACGGCATCAACAACATCTCATGAACCAGACGTATGACGTCCCAAACTTCTGTATTGCGGAATTGCCTGTTCAGGATCGGGGCGTGGTGTTCGAGCGCTCGTGGACAACCGGTCACGGTGTTGGTGCTGCTGTGTACTCATGCGGGGCTGATCGCCTACTCGGCGACCAGGCATAGTCCGACATTTATGGAGCCGGCTTTCCTGGCGAGTGGGATCAGCCACTGGCAATTTGGACGGTTTGAACTCTATCGCGTGAATCCCCCGCTGGTCCGAATGGTGGCCGCATTGCCCGTGCTGGCTGTCGGTTGCGAAACCGATTGGAACCAGTTCTATGACGGTCCCGGTTCACGGTCCGAGTTCGGCGTCGGCGCGACCTTCATCAAAGCCAACGGTCCTCGGTCGATTCCACTGTTCTTCTATGCCCGCTGGGCCTGCATTCCGTTCAGCTTGGTTGGCGCTTACTTCGCGTATCGTTGGGCGCGGGAGTTGTACGGAAACGGCGCGGGGCTGGTGACGTTGTTCATCTGGTCGTTCGAGCCGAATCTGCTCGCACATGCCGAACTGATCACATCGGACTGCGCGTGCTGGTCGTTCGGTGTGCTGGCAGGCTATTTGTTCTGGCGTTGGTTGAAGAGGCCGACCTGGACGGGAGCAGGACTGGCGGGTCTCTCGTTGGGTTTAGCCGAGTTGTCGAAAATGAGTTGGCTCATCCTCTTCGGCCTCTGGCCCGCGTTGTGGCTGACTTGGCGTTGGCTCGAAACCAGGAAAGTGGAGAGTCCAGAGTCGGGAAACGAGAGCCAGACTACTTTGACTGCGCAGTCCGTCCCTCAACCTCCAGCCATCCAACTCGCCGCCATTCTGCTGCTGGCGGTGTATGTGCTCAACCTCGGCTATGCATTCGACGGGTTCGGTTCGCGATTGAAAGACTTCACATTCGTCAGCACCACGCTAACCGGTCTCGACAAGGTGGGACAACCGGGCAACCGCTTTCGAGACTCGTGGCTCGGTCAGATTCCGGTACCGCTCCCAAAACAGTACGTGCTCGGCTTCGACACCCAAAAGAAAGACTTGGAGGACTTCTACCAGCCCTCCTATCTGCGCGGCGAATGGAAGCTGGGGGGCTGGTGGTATTACTACCTCTACGGTCTGTGGGTGAAAGTGCCATGCGGTCTCTGGCTGTTGTTCGCCGCGATCATCGTCTCGAGAACTTGCCGCCGAACGCGCCCGGTTCCGTGGCGAGACGAACTCGTGTTGTTGGTTCCGGCCATTGCGTTACTCGTGGTGGTGAGTGCGCAGACGGAATTCAACATCCACTTGCGGTACGTCTATCCGAGCCTGGCCCTGACGACGATCTTCCTGGGGCAGAGCTTCGGCTGGTCCACTCATCGCGGTACCTTCGCCGCCCTGTTCCGCACGGGGATACTGGGGTATTTCGCACTCAGTGGCCTGCTCGTCTACCCGCATCATCTCGCGTACTTCAACGAGTTCGTGGGCGGTCCGAAAAACGGATATCAGCACTTGCTGGGAAGCAGCTTCGATTGGGGGCAGGATTGCCTCCTCGTCCGCGACGCCATGCAGTCCGCCGAACGCCGTCACCAAAAGTGTGTTCTCTGGCGACCGAATATAGACTCCTTCAGCCCCGAGGCGCTGGGGGTGGCCGTGGCAACCACACCGGAACAATGCCATAACTGCGATTGCGTATTCGTTTCCTATGCGACCCTGATGCGGGATCAGGATCGCGAGTTTGACCGCAGCCATCCATTCGGGATCGAATTACGATCCCTGTCGAAAAATCCGGTTGCCCGCGTCGGCATGACACACAGTGCATTCCATCGCAGCAACGAACCGGTGAAATGAATGACCCGGCTGGATCGAGGGCAGCGGCTGCATTTGGTATTTGCAAAACCAAGTCTGTCGACCAACCGAACGCGGCTCGATCCAAAGCGGACGAGCAACGGCAAGACCGGGTGGCATGATTGGTATGAAGCCGGCGGATCAACGATCATTGGAAACCATCGACGATGATTTTCAACTCGGCGTGAAGTCCTTGATCGCTGTTGATCCGCAGAATCACAGACTGCGCCACCGGAACCGCGCCCTTGCGGACGGACAGTTGCAGGCAGGGACCGCGATCCGAAGCCACGCTTTCCACCTGCAACCAGTCGGGAATCTCGACTTCGGAATTCAAGGCCCACGCCTGCGACGCGGGTAGGATGAAGACCGTTTCTGATCGACGGTTCGGCGATAATCGCGCGATCGAGGGCGAAAGTGTCACCTCGCTCACGCGACTACCCCGCAAATGACCGACGGCAATCTCCCCGCCGCCGCTGGTGGTTGCCGTCAATTTCCCCGCGAACTCGGGACTGTCCGGAATCCGCTTCCAGCGAACGTCGAAGGAATAGGTTCGATCCAGGAAATCATCACCGTCATGCCCCCGCTCTTCGGCATCCCGTGGTTCGATCTCAACATCAGGCAGTTCGCAAACCAACCGGGAGATCCACAGAGCCGAGCCCTTCCGTTCGCGGGTTTCGATGATCACGGTCTTTGCAGGTTCTGCGACGGTGGCCAGCGCGAGAAAAGTCGGGTTGCCGTTCCTGATCGACCTCAAGAGGGGCAGCGCTTGGCGCCCGGAGGCGAAAACGCGGCAGCGCAGCGGCTGCAGATCGCAGTCCAGATGGCAGGCGATTTCCGTCGAGGTTGTTCCGCTGTCCGGCAGATTGACGCGGAATTCTAGGACCTTCGCCGTCTGTGCAGGAATCGGAAGATCCCTGATCGGCTCTGTCGAAACGCAGGTACATGATGTCAGCACGGACTTGAGGACGACATCGCGGCGACTGTGATTGTACAGTGAAATGTGAACTACTTCGGTCGTTGTCGCAGAAGTCGGACCTCCAACGGAAATCTCGGCGGGAATGAGTTCAAGCCCTGCAGTGGGGGATGAGTCCCTGAATCGGCTCAGTCCGACGGGGATCGCGATCGCCGCCGACAGAGCGAGGACAACAAACGTTGCCCGCAAGGTTCGTTGCATCACATCAGAACCTTTCACTCAATGGCGATAGACCACTCAGAAAACCGATGACTGCAACAAATAAACTGCGGTTATTTGCCGCCTATGAATTCGTTCCTTCAGAGTCAGGGTGATTCCGAGCAGGAACGCGATTCTGGCGGGTCCGACGGATGAGGATTGCAGCCACAATCAGCACTCCGGCGGCAATCGCTGCCCGACGAATCCACACCGACGCACCGATCCAGTGAATTGTCCAGCTTCCGGGCCGATCGACATACAGCGCGTACCCGCTCCAGAAATCATTGAACTCTGACCGAGAGACCACAAACGGTTCCGAGGGGAAATCGCCCACACACAATCCCGTTCCGGTCTCTCCAAAACAGCAGACGAAATGATCCGGACTCGGCGATGCGCGTTTGGCGCGAACGTGAACGACGGCAGCGCAGGGAAACGACGCTTGCGATTTCATCGACCACTTCACCAGCCGTGACTCGAAACCGAGTACTCGCGCCGCCTCTTCGATCTCTGCCATTGAAAACGGGGCGCGTTCGTCGGGAAGCAGGCGTTGCAATTCCAAGTCGTACGACTTGCCGCTAACGAAATGCAACGCGGAGATCAGGCTGACACGACCACACACATTGCGGTCGATTCGTCGATCAGCGACGCCATCTTCTGCGCGTACCACCAACTCGTTTGAGACACCAAACGTCACACAGCCGCACAGCAGAACAGAAACGAGGCGGATCCTCCGGGAGTGGCGGTTTCGCAGCTACGTCACTTTGATCATTCCCGTTTCGCCAGCCGACGGCGAGGGTTTCGATCCACCAAGACCATCGGGGACCATTCCGAGACGGGACGAATCCCGTCAACGGCTGCGGAGACAGCGGTCACCGGCTCCGCAACCATTGATCAGGCCACCGTATGACAAATGCTTCAATTAGCCGGTGGACAGTTGCCGGGGCAGGTTCCCCCCAGCCCCACGCCGGATGTCGCATTGGGATTGTATTTCATGCCCGTGCAGTTATTCAGAGTCAACGGCGGGTCGCCGGCACAGGTGCCGTTGTTCCAGAACGCGCCCTGCCCGCTACAGTCCTCCTGCGCACCCAGGCGACATTCCTGGCAAACGTTGTTGGTCGAGTTACGTCAGTGCCACTCCGTGCCCGTAGCGTTCAGGCACTTCGTGGAGTTGTTGGGACCGATCTGGCGGCAACCTTCGCAGGTCGCAGCCTCGACGTGTTCCGTGCACCACTCCCCTCCCCGCAGGCGCGTTGCATCGGCCGAGGTGACTGCGGATACCGGCCCCAGGAGTCCCCACATCACCAGGGTTCCTGCCAAGGCCAACATGCTCACTTGCCTAACGATTTTCATGGTTTGACCCTCCTTTTCCAGAGGAACAATGCCAATGCGCCGATACACACGATCAGCACATTGATCAACATCAACATTTGAACCGAAAATGTTCGTCTTTCCGGTAGCAGGGCTTTCGCCGTCGAAGAATTGTCTTCGAGTTGCTTGTTCAAGGCGGCTCCCCCCCCGGATAAGTGGACCACGGGAATGGCACCGTCTTCGGCGACCCGAAAACCGTCCGGAACCGTGATCTCGAAATCGCTCGGTTTAACAACCGGGTTGATTCGAATCCGGTCCAACGTGCAGGTCCTCACACCACCGGCATCCGTGAATTTTATGCGGCGGGGAAAAAACACCGATGTGTCGCGTGCCTCGTCAGGGACGGCTTCGATTTGCTCCAGTTCATACCGATTCACCGTGTAGGCGAGTTCGACGCCATCGCTGCCGGAGATTTTCACATCGCCGGCATCATCCCGGTCGAACCATTCGGTGCGAATTGGCAGCCAATCCAGTTTGGGGGCCAGCCAAACGCGTCCAAAAAAATCCGCATCCTCTCCGAAGGGCCGCAGGGCTTCGGGCAGCGGAGGGCCGATTTGCAACCGAACCGCCTCTGTCTCACCAATCGTTTCCACTCCCTCAACCTTGGCAACACCCGGGCTGCCCATCAGGTGGTCGAGAGAAACATTCACCGATCCCCTTAGACGGCGACCCAGTGCGTGCATTGGAATGATCCACAGACTGGCGACATCGGCCGACGACTTAATCTGGGCCACCTGATGGCCCGAGTCCAGGTGCAGCAGACGTCCACCAGAGATGCAACGAATGACCGACGTCTCTTTCTGGGAATTGTCGGGCAATCGCGTCGTCGAGCGGTTCTCCAGCCGGACGTTGGGAAAAGCATCCAGTAAGCGAATGTGGTTCGTTACGGGTGCCCCCACCGACGCAATGCTCTACTGAATGAGTTTTCGTTCAGCGTCATTCTGCGCAGCGGCAAGGCGCTTGCGATTCTCCTCCAACTGCCATTTGAGGGCTGTTTGCAACAGGGGGTTCGCACCCGTCCCCTGCTCCCAAGTCTCGGTGTATTCGAGTTCGATAGTTTGCACGCGAGACATTGCCGAACGAAACTCCGCAGTGCATTCGGACACGTCGTGCGGGGAGTCAGCAGCGAAAAGAACTCCAAGAAAACAGCCGATGGCACCAAAGTGAAACATCCTACGAGCCTTTGATCCTAGGTGTCGCAGTTTCCACGGATTCCAAACATCCACGATGGGAGATCTACGTGTCGTCTTCAATGCTGGACATCGTTATCCAACAGATGCGCCTCGTGATCGCATTGAAAGGAGGCGGGATTATCACGTTCCCCAGTTCTGGATGTCAACCAGTCGAGGATTCGGTGGTGAAATCGCGGCGATTCGACAGAAGATTTGGCGATCAAAGAACGAAGGTGATCGCGGCCGCGAAGCCGACTCGCTCCACGCCGTGATGCCGATGCTGCTAGAATCCCGCCGAGTGGGACGGGTCCTTCTGAGAATGGAGCGGCGACGATCGATGAAGATTCTCCTGGCGAACCCGCGCGGCTTTTGTGCCGGCGTCAACATGGCGATTGAATGTCTCGACGAAACCATTCGGATGTTCGGCTCAAACATTTACGTCTACCACGAGATCGTCCACAACAAGTATGTCGTCGAACGCTTCACGCGGCAGGGGGTGACCTTCGTCAACGCGATCGACGAGGTTCCCGAAGGTTCGATCCTGCTCTACTCGGCGCACGGGGTTTCACCCGAGATTCGCCGCCAGTCCAAGGTTCGCCGCCTGCAAACGATTGACGCCACGTGTCCGCTCGTCACCAAGGTGCATCTGGAGGCGATCAAGTACGCCCGCGAGGGCTATCACATCCTGCTGATCGGTCACGAGGGGCACGATGAGGTCATCGGGACAATGGGTGAGGCTCCGGCCAGCATCACCCTGGTCGAAACTCCCGAGGAAGTCGCCGGCCTGTCGTTTGCCGATGGCGACAGGATCGCCTACCTCACGCAGACGACGCTCAGCGTGGATGAGGCGGGGCGCGTCATCGCGGCTCTGAAACAGAAGTACCCGCGCATCGAAAGCCCGCCCAAGGAAGACATCTGTTACGCGACGACCAACCGCCAGGAAGCCGTCAAACAACTGGCTCAGCGGGCCGACGCGGTCATCGTGCTGGGGAGCCAGAACAGCTCCAACAGCCGACGCCTGCGAGAAATTGGCGAATCGTTCGACAAGCCGGCCTACCTGATCGACGGAGCGCAAGAGCTGCGCGCCGAATGGTTCGACGGAGTCGGGACGGTTCTGATCACGGCCGGAGCCAGCGCGCCCGAGGACGTCGTGCAGGATTGCATCGACTGGCTGGTTCGCGAGTATGCGGCGACTCTGGATGAGATCACGACCCGTGAAGAACACGTCTCGTTTCCGCTGCCGAAAGAGCTGCGCGTTCTGCAATCGGCGCGAGCTTGATCCAGGGAACTCAACGGGGCAACCGCTTGATCGCGTCGAGTTCCGCCGCCCCATCGCGGATGCCGTGCTTCTTCAGCTTGCTGAAGTACGTGCTGCGTGGCAGACCCAACAGCCGCGCCGCCTGAGCCTTGTTGCCGCGGCACTTGTGCAGGGCCTCGACCAGCGCCCGACGTTCGACCACGGGATCGCTTTCGCTCCAGTCGAGCTGGAACTCCCGGGCGAGCCGCTTGTCGCCGGCGGCACTGCGCGACACTTCATTTGAGCCCGACGCGGTCGTTCGACGCGTCTCCTGAATATCGGGGGGCAGGTCGCCCACCGTGATCGCCTCCCCCTCGGTCAGGACGACGGCTCGTTCGATCACGTTTTGCAACTCGCGGATGTTGCCCGGCCAGGAATAACGCATCAGCGCTTCGAGTGCCTCATCCTCAAATCGCACGGCCCGCTTGCCGGCACGAGGGGCCGTGCGCTTCAGGAAGAAGACGGCCAGTTCCAGCACATCGTCGGGCCGCTCGCGCAGGGGAGGCAATGTCAGACTGATGACGTTCAGCCGGTAGTACAGGTCTTCGCGAAACTTCCCTTCGGTGATCAGCCGTTCCAGATTCTGGTGCGTCGCCGCGATCAACCGCACATCGACCTGGATGGTCTTGGTCCCACCGACCGGTTCAAACTCCCGCTGTTGCAGCACGCGCAGCAGCTTCACCTGAACTTCGGGCGAGATGTCGCCGATCTCGTCGAGAAACAGCGTCCCGCCGTTCGCCAATTCAAACCGGCCCTGCCTGTCTGCCGCCGCTCCGGTGAACGCGCCCTTCACGTGCCCGAACAGCTCGCTCTCCAACAGCCCCGCCGACAACGCGGCACAATGCACGCTGATGAGCGGTCCGTCGCGGCGCGGGCTGTTGTCGTGAATCGCCTTCGCCAGCAGTTCCTTCCCGGTACCGCTCTCCCCCCGCACGAGGACGCTCGTCTCACTCGCCGCCACCTTGCGCACGGTGTCCAGAATGCGTTCGAGTGACGGACTGTGTCCGATGATCGCATCCCGCCGAAACTCCAGCGTGGGTGAGGCGGGCGAATCGGGCTGCGCGCCGGCCGCCAATTCTGCCTGCAAGATCGTGATCTGCTGCTTCTGCTGGGCGATGCGTTCGGTCTTCAAACGAAGTTCTTCGTTGAGTTGCGTGATGTCCTGATGCACCTTCGCACAGTGCAGCGCGACGCCCGTGATCTGGCCCAGCGCCGTGAGAAACGTCAGATCCTCGGCCGAGTACATCGCGCCGCTCTCCTTCGACCCCAGCACGACCAGCCCCGCCAACTCACCGTTCATTTCGAGGCCATGCACCAAATCGGCCTGCACCTCCCGCAGCATGTTTTGCACGGGAGACAGGCTGTCGCGAGAACCGGGGGTGACCCGCTGCAGCGTCGAATCGACGGCCATCGCCTGGACGAATTCGTCCGGCACCTGCAACTGCATCGGCAGCCCGGCCGATTGTCCCTCCACGGCCATCAACCGGAAGCCGCTCGATCGCCCCTCGCGCAGATAGAGTGCGGCATGCTCCGCTTGAAGCACGTCGCGGCACGAGCGCGACATGCGCTCGGAAAGGAACTGCACGTCGGTCAACCGGCCCACCTCGCGGTGCATCCCCTGCAGAGCCTTGTCGAGCTGGTACTTCTCGCGGAAGAATCGTCGATCCACCAGACTCTGCCACGAATCCCTTAGCCAGATCAGCAGAATGACCGTCAGCATCAGGATGCCGGCAATGATCCAGGACTGCTGCTCGATGGCCGGAGTTTTCCTCACGGCCACCGCCAGACTGCCGAAGGCGATTCCCAGGGCGACCGTTCCCGTGGCTCCGTAGCTCAGCACGTAGTACCACATCCCCTTGCTGATGATCTGATCGATCAGCATCAGCTTGTAACGAACGATTCCCACGGCGTAAGCCAGCATGAAGACCAGGCTGGCGAGGAACATCGGCACGCGAGCGCCGCCGAGTGCAAAGTCGGCTCGCGAGAAGATCGCCAGCAGCAGCGCGTACCCGATGCAGACGGCTGCTCCAAAGCTGGCCCACAGAATCCAGCGAACCTGGCTCAACTCAACGGGATTTCGAGTCGTCAGGACGCTGTAGCTGAGAGTGACGAGCGTCAACAGGAAGTACACCGCCGCGATGCCCAGATAGGCATAGATCCCAACCCTCAGGCCGTTGAGACACAAGAGCAACAGTTGCGTTCCCTCTGAACCGTGCGACATTCCGGACAAAATCCACAGCAGCCCCTCAATCAACAGGAAGCAGATGATCGCCACCACGGGGATGGAGTAGATGGACCAGGTCACCGTCCGAGGCCACGCCGTCAGCGGAGGCTTCGCACGCGGGTAAACCAGAAAGAAGTGCAGCGTCACAGCGGGAAGCAGAATGCCCGAAACGGCAAAGGGGACCGTCAACCAGAAGCTGCCCGCAATCGTGGACCAGTGAAAGCCGCCCACAAATGCCGCCAGCGTGGTGGTACACATCACGAAGAAGCGTCGCGCGGCCTCATCAAACGGTCGATTCCAAAATGCGACCGCCCCCACCGAGAAGATCAGTAGTTGCAGCAGGAACCAGATCAAGGTCAGCCCCACCTCGACCGCCGGCACCGACTGCAACTGGATCGCGCTCACCACGCGGTTCTTCGATTGGCCCTTGAGATACTCGATTCGCAGCCAGCGAGTTCCGTTCGCTTCCTGAACCAGCGGCGGTGATCCAACGATCAGTGGATCCGAGGGGATGCCAATGGGCGGGATCTCTCGGCCACGCAACGAAAACTGGTTGCGGGCAAAGTCAATAAAGTTGGTGACAGGCCGATCATCCAAGGCGACCAGAAAATCACCCGCTTCGGGAACCGGACCAAAACACTTCAGCCCAGGCGTGTCCTGAATCTCGATCCCCACGAATCCACGCCCCGAATTCGCGACGCCCGTGTCGGCGAGCAGGAATCGAAGTCGTAGGTCGGGTGCCGTTGCGACGAATGCCAAGGCGAGGACACAGTAGCTGACGGTTAATCCGCCAACAGCAGCCAACACCCAGCGCGGAACCCGATTCGTAGTTTCCATTGAACTTTCACGACTTACAAACAGGTGCGAAAGCGCCGAACTCTGCGCCGAAAGCGCCGACATCAACCAGGGGAAACGCAAATCGGCGCCCGTTCGTCGCGTCGGCGGTCACACAGCGAGCCCGTGTCGGTGTGGGATGATGCCGTAAGATTGCGTCCAACACAATGATATGCCCGTGTTTTTCGTCGGACTCCATTTGAAATCGACGATCTTCCAGCGCCGATGAATTCACGGCATGGCAGATGCTTCACGATTAATCATCAATGCGAGCGAATCCAGCTCGCCAAGTGATTCGCCAAACCTGAAGATGCCCAGCCCGAACCCCCGATAGGAAGGAATTCAAGACTTTCGCCCGTGCGCTGTCATGGTCTCCTCAAGAGCAGTTCGACCCACTCTGCTCCCGCCGGTCCCCAGTCGCCAGTACACCCAAACACGGGCAAGGTTGCTTTCTGTCGGGGGTTCTTTTTCTACCGCACCAATGCACGGAACGCGGATGCCCCCATGGACGGGGGCTTTTTTTTGCGCGGTGATCAACTCATCCGTGAATCACGACCATCTTTTCTTCGGTCATCTCGCGGATCGCATGGCGGGGGCCTTCCTTGCCGAGGCCGCTGTCTTTCAGACCGCCATACGGCATGAAGTCGGCCCGCCACGAAGTTCCCCAGTTGATGTGCAGGTTGCCGGCATCGACCTCGCGGGCGAAACGCAGGGTGCGGTCGATGTCCTGCGTGAAGATGGCCGCTGACAGGCCGTAGTTCGTGCCGTTGGCCAGGGCCAGCGCTTCGTCGAAGGTGGAGAACGGAGTCAGTGCCACGGCGGGACCGAACAGTTCTTCACAGCTCACCCGCTGCTGCGGATCGACATCGCAGAGGATTGTCGGCGCGAGCAGCGTGCCGTGGCGAGTCCCTCCCGTGACGAGCTGCGCGCCGGACGAAACCGCTTCGCTCAACCACGCCTCGACGCGCTGAGCGTCCGCCTCGCGGATCATCGGTCCCATCTTGACGGTTTCGTCAAGCGGATTGCCCGTCGTCAGTGCGGCGACCTTCGGCTTGAGGGCGTCGAGGAAATCGCCGTACTTCGCGCGACTCGTCAGGATGCGCTGGGCCGAGATGCAGGTTTGCCCCGCGTTTGAATAGCCCGAGGTCGTGACCAGGCTCGCTGCTTTGTCGAGATCCGCGTCGTCCATGATGATCACCGGGCTGTTGCTGCCCAACTCCATCGTGACCCGCTTCACACCGGCCATGCGGCAGATGGTCTCGCCCACCGCAAAACTTCCCGTGAAGCTGATCTTCCGCACGCGATGGTCCGCACAGATCGCCTGTCCCAGCTCACTGCCCGGCCCCGTGATGCAGGCGATCGCCTGCGGCGGGATTCCCGCTTCGAGCAGCACTTCCATCAGTTTGAGCGCCGTCAGCGGTGTGTCTCCCGCCGGCTTGATGAGAACCGCGTTCCCCGCCGCCAGCGCGGGGCCGACCTTGTGCGCGACCAGATTCAACGGGAAGTTGAACGGCGTGATCGCGGCGACGATGCCGCAGGGAACTCGCAGCGTGAAACCGAACTTCCCCACCCCTCCCGGCGCGGCGTCCATCGGCAATACTTCGCCGTTGATCCGCTTGGCCTCTTCGGCCGAGACCTCCAGCGTCTCACAGGCCCGACTCACTTCGAGTCGACTCTCGGCCAGAATTTTCCCTTCCTCAAGCGTGATCGTGCGAGCAAACTCATCCGCTCGATGCCTTAGCAACCGAGCCGCCGACTGCAACACGTGACACCGTTCGGCCGAAGGCATCGCCCGCATCACGCGCGATCCCTCGACGAGCGTCGTCAACGCCGCATCGACATCCGCCGCCGTTCCGCGCGGCACGGCGTCGATCACGGTTCCATTGAACGGATTCGCGACCTTGATCTGGTCGGCCCGATTCTGCCACTTGCCGGCGAGGAACATTTGCATGAGGAAGTCTCCAAGACAACGCGAGGGGATTGATTGCTTATACCCGGTCACCGGCCACTGTCGCACCTCTCGTCAAGCTCACCCCGCGAGTCCATTCAAGACAATCCATCTTTGCGCCGGACTCACGAGACGGTTACAATCTCGCCGTCAACGACGCTTCGGGAACTTTCTCAGATCCGTAGTCGTCGCACTGGTCATGCCGCCGGATGGTCCGGCAATCCTTTGGTTCACTGCGAGGTCATCATGAAACGAGTGCTCTTCACGGCAGTGTTGCTTCTGACAGGCGTTACGATTTCCTGGGCGGAGGACTTGCAGACAGAGGTGACCGAAACCTTGACGCGGGAACCCCTGTTGGGCGAGTCGTTCTTGCAGCCATCCCTGGTACCCGTTCGAGTCACTTACAGTCGGGCCGTTTCCCAGCCAGTCGCGGTCGATGACCTGCCGCCCGCGGCCTCGGCCCTGCTCAAGACGTTCGATCAGGAGTCGGATGCCATTCGTGCGCGGATGGAGGCGGAGATCGCGGCCAAACGCGAGGTGCTCATCCAGCAGTTGCAGGCGATGCAGGACGGCTACACGCGCGAAGCCAAGCTGGACGAAGCGGTCGCGATTCGCGATGAGATTCGCAAACTGAGGCGATCGGGAATGACGGTACTGCCCTATCCGAGCGGGGGAGGCTATGGCGGACTCACGACGTATCGCGGTCAAAACGGCAAGGTGTTGTATTTCGAAGTGATCGGCAGCAACAGCGGCTCGATCTATGGAACCGACATCTACACGGATGACTCGGACCTCAGCACGGCGGCCGTCCACGCCGGCTTGTTGAAAGTCGGCGAGAAGGGGGTCGTCAAGGTGACGATCCTGCCGGGGCAAGCATCGCACGCCAGTTCCGCTCGCCACGGCATCACGAGCAGCGCGTGGTCGCAATATCCCGGCAGCTACAAAGTCGAACCGATTCCCGGCGGGAGCCGCGCCGCCACGGTCACCTCCAAAGTCTTGTCCGATCCCGGTTCGTTGTGGAGCTACGAGAAACACATCGGAAAGTCGTTCGAGTTTCAGGTCACAGGTTCGACCAGCGGCGGAAGCATCTGGGGCACGGGCGTCTACACGGGCGACTCGCAGTTGTCCGTGGCCAGCGTTCATGCCGGCGTCCTGCGCAGCGGCGAATCCGGCGTGGTGAAGGTCACCATCCTGGCTGGCGACTCGCGTTATCTCGGCTCGTCGCGCAACGGCGTCTCGTCGTACGACTACGGCACGTATCCGTTCAGCTATCGCATCGACTCGATCGCCACACCGTCGCCTCGACCATCCACCGTCACACCTCGACTGTTCCTCGAAAGCCGCGGCGCAGGACAACGTTTTCAAATCCAAGTTCCGGGAACCACGGCCTTTCCCGCTGCAACAGTGGTTCCGGGTGCAATCCGTGTCATTGAAGAAACCGATCAGACCGACCTGACGAAACCCCATCTCCGCTCCGAGCCGTCGCCGCCAGCCAATCGTGTCCTTCCCGCGAGTGAGCCGAAGTGAGCCGGGAGTCAGCAGCCTTTCTTCTCGTTCCCCAGCGCCGGCTTGGGAACGAGATAACCTTCCCCACGAGCAACACTCGCCTTGCCCCGTTTGAACTTCGCTGATTCAATACCGCCCACTTCGTGGGGCGGGCCGCTGGCCTGCTGCTCATTGACAGGCGGGAGGCCTGCGCCACGAGTTCGCGTCTTCGGGGGAGGGTCCAGGGATGGACATGCTGGTGGTTCGTGGCGGGCAACCGTTGCGCGGTCAGGTGACGGTGGGGGGAGCCAAGAACGCGGCGCTGCCGATCATGGCGGCAACGCTCGCGGCCACCGGCACGACCGTGTTGCGGGGCGTTCCCGAACTGGTCGATGTCACCACGCTGTCGCATGTCCTGCGGTCGCTCGGCATGACGGTCGAGCGCTGTGACGACGGTTCACTCGAACTAACCGTCGTGGACGAGCAACCATGTCTCGCCGATTACGAGTTGGTGCGCCGGATGAGAGCCAGCGTTTGCGTACTGGGTCCGCTGCTCGGTCGTCGCCGTCGCGCGTGTGTCTCGCTGCCGGGTGGCTGCAACATCGGGCATCGGCCGATCGATCTGCATCTCAAGGGACTGCGGGCACTCGGGGCCGAGATCACCATCGAACGCGGCTACGTCTTCGCGCGGGCCGACAAGCTGCGCGGGGCCGACATTTATCTCGGCGGGTCATTCGGCAGCACCGTGACCGGGACGTGCAACGTCCTGTCGGCGGCGGTCCTCGCGGCCGGGATCACGACCATTTCGGCAGCGGCCTGCGAACCCGAGGTCGTCGATCTCGGCCACTTTCTCAACGCGATGGGAGCGAAGATCGAGGGCCTCGGTACTCCGCTTCTGCGCATTGAAGGGGTGGACGAACTGAACGCCGTGGAACACCAAATCATTCCCGATCGGATCGAAGCCGCCACGCTGCTCGTTGCCGGAGCCATCACGCGCGGCGAACTGGAAGTCGACAACATCCGTCCCGCGCATCTGGCCGCCGTCATCGACGCGCTGCGAGCCATTGGAGCGACCATCGAACTGGATGGCTCACGGGCGACGGTCTCGATGAGCGGCGCACCGCGTCCGATCGACGTGACGGCTCTCCCGTATCCCGGCGTGCCGACCGACGTGCAGGCGCAATTGACCGCGCTGTTGGCGCTGGCTCAGGGAATCAGCGTCGTCACCGACAAGGTCTTTCCCGACCGCTTCATGCACCTGCCCGAGTTGATGCGCATGGGGGCGAACGTGCGGCGCGAGGGGGCGTGCGGGATCATCAGCGGCGTGCCGCGGCTGAGCGGTGCGTGCGTGATGGCTTCCGACCTGCGGGCGAGTGCCGCGTTGCTTCTCGCCGCACTGGCGGCCGACGGCGAATCGGTGATCCGCCGCATCTATCACCTCGACCGCGGCTACGACCGTCTCGAACGGAAGCTGAACCTGGTGGGAGCCGACATCCGCCGCGTGGCCGATCTCCCCGAGAACCTCCCTGCGAGTCTGCTGTTCTCGACGGAGGATCAAGCCGCGCCGGCTGTCGATTCGAGCGATACGCCACCGCCGCCCAAGTTCCTGCGGCGCGATCGCGAGGCCAGGGGTGTCGCACCTCACGTCGTCGCGCGCAGCGAATTGAACTGAGGCTTCAGGAGCGGGGTCAGGTGCTCTATACCTCTCGCGGCCGTGGTTGAGACTTTCGTAGGGTAAGCCTCTGGCTTGCCCGTTTTTTTCTTGACGGTCAGTCGGCGGAAAACGAACACGGGCAAGCCAGAGGCTTACCCTACGGTGGTATAGTCTTGGGAAGTGACCGTTGGGTCTGGAAGACTGCCCGAATGCCAAAGGAACGAAGTCGCATGTCCCGGGATGTTGCTCCATTCGTTGCATCGTTCGATGGGAAGGATCGCGTCTTGTCATCCGGCAAGATCCTGGTCGTTCTGTTGCTGATCGGTTCGAGTGTCGCGCGGGCGGACGAGAAGACCGCCGGAGACGACGCCAAGCAGATCGCCTTCTTTGAATCCAAAATCCGACCGATGCTCGTGCAGCACTGCTACAAGTGCCATTCGGTCGAAGCGGGCAAGTCGGAAGGGGGACTGCTGCTCGATTCGCGGAAGACGATTCGGGCGGGGGGAGACCGCGGGCCGGCTGTTGTCCCCGGCGACTCGAAGGCGAGCTGGTTGCTGACCGCCATTTCTCACACGGACCCCGATCTGAAGATGCCTCCCAAGAAGGAGCGGTTGCCGGACTCCGTCCTCAGCGACATCAAGTCGTGGATTCAAGCGGGGGCGGCGGACCCTCGCGAGAATGAGCCGACCAAGGGGGCCAGTCCGCCGGTGACCCTTGAAGCGGGTCGTCAGTTCTGGGCCTTTCAAAAACCGGTCGCTCACCCCACTCCCCTCACGAAGAATCCGAGTTGGGCCAAGCGCGATCTGGATCACTTCATCCTCGCGAAACTCGACGCCAGCGGTCTGGCTCCGTCGGCGGATGCGGAACCGGCGACTCTGCTGCGGCGACTGCACTTCGATCTGGTGGGACTCCCTCCCTCGCCCACGGCCGTTCGTGAGTTTCTCCAGCGCGTCGCAGCCGAGGGACTCGACAGGGCGTTGGCGGCGGAAGTCGATCCGCTGCTCGCCTCGCCCCAATTTGGAGAACGCTGGGGACGGCACTGGCTCGATGTGGCACGCTTCGCCGAATCGAGCGGCAAGGAGGCGAACATCTCGTTCCCGTATGCCTTTCGATACCGTGATTACGTCATCGATGCGGTGAACGCCGACCTGCCGTTCGATCGCTTTCTGGTCGAACAGATCGCCGGAGACCTGCTGCCGTCGGACGGTGACGCCGAACGGGCGCGGTTGTTGATCGCCACCGGATTTCTGGCACTCGGACCGAAGAACCTCGAAGAGGGGAACCCGCTGCAATTTGCCGCCGATGTCGTTGACGAGCAGATCGACACGGTGACGCGCGCCGTGATGGCCAACTCGGTCGCCTGTGCCCGCTGTCACGATCACAAGTTCGACCCGTTCCCGATGCAGGACTACTACGCCCTGGCCGGAGTCTTCGCCAGCACCAAGACCTACTTCGGCACGTTCGTCTCACCGGCCAATCGCGTCGGCGGTGATCCGCTCCCCCTGCCGCGCGGGGCCAATCAACCGATCTTTCATCCGTCCATCCCTGCCGAGCGAGTCACCAGTCTGAAGGCTCAGCTGGCGGCACTCCAGCAGGAACAGAAGGATGGAATGGCCGCCGCCCTGAAGGCCGCCGCGGCGGGCGAGGACACCGAGAAGGTCTTCACCCTGCGCGATGCCTTGCGGATCTTCTGGACCTCGGGCGGCATCGAGGGGCAACTGGAAAAGGTGGACGAGTCGGGAAAAGCCCTGCCTCTGGCGATGGGCGTCTTGGATCGCAGGAGGATCATCGACGCGCCACTTCTGGAACGTGGCGAGGTTGGTCGGCCCGGCAAACCGGTGCCGCGCGGCTTTCCTCGTGTCGTGGAGATCGAGGGTGCGACGAAGGTTCCTGCCAAACACAGTGGACGGTTGGAGTTCGCCCGCTGGCTGACGCACCCTGATCACCCGCTGACGGCCCGCGTGATGACCAACCGCATCTGGCATCACTTGCTGGGCGCGGGGATCGTGCGCACGGTCGACAACTTCGGCTTCAGCGGTGAGCGTCCCAGTCATCCGGAACTGCTCGATCATCTCGCTGTGCGGTTCATGGCCGATGGCTGGTCGGTGAAGAAGCTCGTGCGTGAGATCGTGCTGTCTCGCACCTATCGCCAGGCTTCCACGTACAACGCAGCGGCCTTCCGCGCCGATCCGGAACGCCGGCTCTTCTGGCGGGCCGACAAACGGCGTCTCGATGCCGAGGCCATTCGCGACGCGATGCTCGTCGTGTCCGGAGAACTCGACGCGGCGCGGCCGGCCGGATCGCTGGTGGCCAAACAGATCGGAGATCGCCCCATTTCGCTGATCGGTTTGGATGCGAGTTTGCCAGCCGACCTGGACGGCTCGCGGCACCGGTCGGTTTACCTGCCGGTGCTGCGCGACCGACTGCCCGACGTGCTGGACCTCTTCGATTTCGCCGAGCCGAGTCTGGTCACCGGCGTTCGCGAGACGACGAACGTCCCGGTTCAGGCCCTGTATCTGATGAACAGCCCATTTGTGCAATCGCGGGCCAAGGCGTTGGGTGATCGTTTGCTGCGCGAAGTCGACGACAACGAGCAACGTATTCGCCTGGCCTTCCTCGTCTGCTTCAGCCGCGAGCCGGACGCCGACGAATTGAAACTGGCGGCGGCGTTCTTCGAGCGGGGAACGCCGCTCGCCGGAAACGACGAACAACAGCGTCAACGGACGCTGGCCAGCTACTGTCAAGCGCTGCTCGCGACCGCAGAATTTCGAAACCTCGATTAGCGGGTGCAGTCGCTGATTGGTGGTCGTCTTCCGGTCCCCTCTCCCCCCGAAGACGGGCGGGAGAGGGGACAAGAAACAGCGACCACCAATTGGCGACTGCACCCTCGATTAGCTCACCCGCTTCAGTCGTTGTGCGCGGCGTTGGTGATCGGTACAAGGTCATGCCGCAGCCGCACACATCGGATGTGCGGGCCGCCTGGTGGACTTTCCTTTTTCGAGACAGGAGAACAGCGATGAAACGACGTGAATTGTTGGCACTGGGATTGGCGTTCCTGGGGATGGTCGGCCTGGCTCACGCGGCGGACAAACCGAACCCGACCGGAACTTGGAAGTGGTCGGTCACGATGACCGATCAAAAGCGGGAGGCGACACTCAAGCTGAAGCTCGAAGGTGACAAGCTCACCGGAACGATGCTCGGCCGCAACAACCAGGAGACGGCGATCGACGATGCCTCGTTCAAGGACGGCGAAGTCGCCTTCTCGGTGACCCGTGACCGGAACGGCCAGAAGTTCACGACCAAGTACAAGGGCAAGCTGGACGGTGACACGATCAAGGGCAAGGCGGAAAGCGAACGCGACGGCAAGACTCAAAGTCGTGACTGGGAAGCCAAGCGCGAGAAGGCGTAGTTCGTTCGGCGAACAGAATGAATCGCGGCAAGTTGACGAAGCTTCGCTTGACCTCGCCCGCCGGGGTGATGTTTCGACGCAACCAAAGTGAAACGAAACAAAAAGAACACTGATCCTCACTGATCTGCGCTGATTGGAATCAGCGCAGATTAGCGTTCATTAGCGTTTCAAATTCTTCGCGCTACAAACAAACAAAATCGTCGGGGAGTTCGTTCCATGTTTCGAGTCGTGATGCCGTTCGCGTTCGCCCTCGCTCTTGCCGTCACCGGGGCGACAGCCTTTGCCGCCGACTTTCCCGACGTGGCGTCGCTCCCCTCGCGGCCCGAGTTGCCCGATCCGTTGGTGATGCTGGACGGGACGAAGGTCACGACGGTCGAGGCCTGGAATGCGAAGCGGAAGCCGGAACTCAAGGCGCTGTTCCAGCATTACATGTACGGTCATCTGCCGCCGAAGCCGCAAAGGTGGGTGGTTGAGGAAGTGCTGTTTACGGACAACACGTTTCTGGACGGGAAGGCGACGCTCAGCGAGAGCCGGCTGGCGTTCTTCGGTCCCGATTTGAAGCACCGTCTGCACGTGTTGCTCGTCACGCCGAACAAGCGATCCGGGCCGGTGCCGGTGTTTGTCGGGATGAACTTCTGCGGGAATCATGCGCTGGCGAGCCACCCGAAAATTCATCTCGTCGAGGGTTGGGTCTACAAATCGTGCGCGGGTTCGGAAATGGAGCGGGCGACCGAGAAGAGTCGCGGGACGCAGGCCGAGGCGTGGAACCTCGACCTCATCATCGAACGGGGCTACGCGCTGGCCTGCTTCTACAGCGGAGACCTCGACCCCGACACTCCCGAATTCAGCGATGGCATTGAACCGTCGTTCTACAAGCCGGGGCAGTCGTCTCCCGCGCCGAACGATGCCGGGGCGATCGCGACCTGGGCGTGGGGCTATCACCGCGTCGTCGATTTCCTGATTGAGAAGCATTCGTCCACCATCGACGTCAAGCGGATCGCGGCCGTGGGGCATTCGAGAAACGGCAAGACAACATTGCTCGCCGCCGCGCTTGACGATCGCATCGCGCTGGCGATCCCTCATCAGGCCGGTTGCGGCGGCACAGCCCCGAGTCGCGTGGACATCGAACGGAAGGACGTCGAAACGATCCGCCGCATCAACACGGCCTTCCCGCACTGGTTCTGCGACAACTTTCCGTTGTTCAACGAGACGCCCGACAAGCTGCCGTTCGATCAGAATTGCCTGGTGGCGCTATGTGCTCCGCGACCGGTCTTGTTCTCCAACGCGACTCAGGATCAGTGGGCCAACCCCGACGGACAGATCGACATGCTGCGAGGGGCCGATGCGGTGTACGGCCTCTTCGGTGCCGGCGGTTTCGACGTGAAGGAGCGTCCGGAATTGGGCAAGGTTGTCGGGACAAAGCTCGGCTACTTCATCCGCGACGGTAAGCACTCGATGGAACGCCGCGACTGGGAAGCGTTCCTCAACTTCGCCGACAAGCAGCTTGGCAAACCGTGAACAGGCAGAAGTCGCCAGGAAAATGCGAAGTCCGTTGAAGAAGGCGTGCCACGGCTCTGTGAGCCGTGAGAAGGGTGAAACGTGCCGCGAACTCCACACGGCTGACACAGCCGTGGCACGCGATCGATTCTTTTTCTGTCTCAAGGTTTGGCGTCGGGCGGCTTGGCTTCGGCTGGTTTGGCTTCCGCTGGCTTGACCGGAAATCGCAGCTTCGAGCGGGCGACATCTTCGTCGAAGCTGTTGGCCCAGCCCTCCCAATGGATTCTGACGCCGCCATCGGGTTTGAGGGCGAGGATCTTCACCGGCAGCCACTTTCCCGCCCACTCGGCCAGCAGTTTTTGGCCGACTTCCAGCTTCGCATCGGCGGCGACCGGCTCGCCCGGCACTTCGGCGGAGGCGGGCTGGGTGATGCCGGGGATGTTGTCGAATCGTCCGGGCGGACCGGGAGCATCCGGCTGGATGCCGCGCTTGGCCATCTCCTGCGGGTTGAGCGCTTCCACCAGCTTGTACGTCACCTTCATCGGAGTCAGCGTCATCTTGTTGGCTTCGTTCTCGGTGAGCTTCGCGGAGAAGACCAACTCGTGAGGCAGCCCGGTTTCCGTGTTGAAGGTGAACGTCCCGTCGCCCAGCACCTGGATGCGCGGTCCGGCACCGACCTTCTCCTGCGTCTTCAGTTCGAACGATTTCCTGATCGTTTGCAGCGGCCCGGCCTGGTCACCCAGCGTGTAGACGATTTTCAACGTCCCCATGTATTGCCTGGTGGCTTTCGGTTCCTCGAACGGGTTGCCGGGGTTTCCCGGAAATCCCGGAAACCCCGGTCGGAAGCGCGGACCGAATCGCGGTCCGAACGGATTGTGGCCCATGCCTCCACTCCCTTCCTCCTGGATCGTCAGGATGACGGGATGCGACAGCGACCACGTTTTTTGTCGTCCGGCGGGGAGCTGCTCGACGATCAACCGCGCCGCCTTGCCCAGGAAACTCGGCAGGACGTTGGAGCCGCGCACGTCGTACACGCGACCGAGCAGATCGGTCTCGACCTCGTTGGCTTCACTTCCGACACCCCGCACCGACGCGAATCCCCGCCGAGTCATCAGGTATGTCGTGTTCGGATCGACGAAGTGGCCGGCGCGAGACTTCATCTGAGGGCTGAGGCTTCCGTCGCAACGCAGCGCAATGCGGTTCCCCTTGCCGACCGGACCGTTTCCCAGCGTAACCGTCACGAGGGCCGTGGCGGCGGAGACTTTCTTGACGAGGGCGGGCCCTTCGAGCTTCGGGCCGCCGCTGCCCAGTGTGAATTTGACTCCCTTGCCGGTCAGCATCGGTTTGGCGTCGTCGATCGGCACGGCAAACCCCACGCCCGTCGCGATATCGCCCAGCAGCTTGGCAAAGTTCACACCGACGACCTCGCCCCGCTCGTTCACCAGCGGTCCGCCGCTGTTGCCGGGATTGATCCCCGCGTCGATCTGGAAGACCTTCAGACCTTCGTCCAGGTTGATGCCCGAGATCGTGCCGCGCGTCGCCTTGACGTTGTCGCCGAGAATGCTCGACAGCGGAAAGCCGATCGCGCGCACCTCCTCACCCAACTCCACGGCATCGGAATTGGCGAGCGGCAGTGAAGACAAGCCCTTCGCTTCGATGTGAATCAACGCGATGTCGCGCACCTCGTCCGAGTCGAGCACCGTTGCCTCGTAGGTCTTGCCCCCGATCGCGACCTCCAATTTTGAGGATCCCTCGACGACGTGCTGACACGTCACCAGATAGCCGTCCGGGTGCACGACGAACGCGGTCCCGGTTCCCTTCCCCTCTTCATCGGGCCTCTGTTGCGGGAGTGCGGGAGGTGCCGCGGGGGTGTAGGTCAGGTTGCCCGACAGGTTGAGGTACATGTCGGCATCCTGATCGACCTCGACGTTGACGGCATAGACGTAGGCGTGCCCCATCTGCCAGCGATAGCGCAGCACCTGCTTGTCGGGAGCGGCCGGGTTGGGAGCGGCCGGGTTGGGCTGAGGTGCCGGGGCCGTGTTGCCCTTCGAGCCGTTGTCGGTGCCGGCCACCGTCTGCCCATTGGTCGCGGCGGGATCGGGCTGGGACCACCATCGATTCACGCCCCACACGGCGAACAGGAACAGAGACGCGACCGTCACCAGTCCGAATCCTCCCGCCAGCCCAACCCAGAACGCGGCCTTGCGATTGGCTTCGCGCAGCGCGTGCGCGGCCTGCGGTTCGTCGCCGTCCTCGTCCCAATCGTCTGGCTGGCGCACCGGCCGGACGCCCGGCTGACTCTTCGGTCGGGACTTCGCCGGTTCGATCAATTCGTCCACGTCGTGAACGTCTTCCTCTCGTGAGGCGATCGAGGTTGGCTCGTCCCGACGCGATGGCGAACTGGTCCGGATACTGCTTCCGACCGAGGAAACACTCGCGGACGACATCGGCTTCAAAACGGTGGGCGTCCGGGTGGAGACCGCCTTCTTCGGTGGAGACAGCGCCGCGACCAGGGCCGCACAACTCGGGAAGCGAGCGGCTTTCAATTTGGCGAGACCGCGCATCAGGGCGGCGTGAGTCGTCTCGTTCAGGCCGTCGATTCGCGCCGGTGCGTCGTTCAGCACGCACAAGCGCAGGATCGTCGGATCGGTCGAGTCAAACGGACGCCGTCCCGCGAGCAGTTCGTACGCGACGACCGCCAGCGAATACTGATCGGCGCGCGAATCGAGCGGTTCGCCGCGCCATTGCTCGGGGGCCATGTACGGATACGTCCCGCCGAAGACGGTCGAAGTCGAACTGACGCGGCTCGGGCTGGAGTGCAGTTCGGCCGCCAGACCGAAATCGACCAACTGAATCGTGGTACCGTCATCGGCCAGCATGATGTTCTGCGGCTTCACGTCGCGATGCAGCACGTGCGCGGCGTGGGCGAAATCCAACGCGGCTGCAATCGGCGAGAGAACTCGCACCACTTCGCTCACGGGGAACGAACCGTGCCGCGCGACGAACGCCTTCCGGTACGCCGCCAGCGTGTCTCCCTTGAGGTACTTCATCACGACGAAGTAGCCGTACCGCGGATCGTGCCCGAGCAAATACAACGGGCAGATGTGCTGGTGCTGCAGATCGTGAACGCGATGAAACATCTGCTTCACGGCGGCCATCTGATCGGGGTGGTGCGACAACTCGGGATGCAGCAGCTTGAGGACGACGGTCCGCTCCCCGACGAGATCGTGAGCCTTCCAGATTTCGCCCATGCCACCGCGACCGAGCCGCTCTTCCAGACGGAAGCCCCCGAGTTCCGTCCCCGGCTCCGCCAGCGCGACCGGATGAGCGGCGAAGCCCCCCTTCAAACTGACGCGAGTGCTCGACACGGCGACTCCCGCCGCCTCCGACTTCACCGACGACGAAGGGATGGCGGGGTCAGGAGCGGGTGTGGCGGGGTCAGGAGCGGAGCGGATGGCCCCGGAGGGATTGCCAGCGAAGACGGGGCCTTCCCGTTGGTCAGACCCCGCCACCTCGTCGTCGAGCAGAATCGGCGGCTCGCCGGCACCATGCAACTCTTGCAGCTCCGCTGACAAAGCGTCGTACCGCGCCTGGTCGATCTCCCCCGCCAGAAACTTGTCGAGCAACTGCTGCCGCCGCCGTGATGTTCCGCCGCTACTCATGCTCTTTCTCCCCGAGTCACCTGTTTCGAGAAGCCCTCGCCAAACCCTGGCCAGTATGTACAACCGCCCGACCAAAAAACAACGAAGTTTCGACGCGTTGCCTCGGGGGAGGCTGATTCATCCCAGAGGCCGTCTCATCACGGAATTCAAAGCCACTGGCCGCCCGCAGCCTCGCCTAATTGAGACCCGGCGAATTCGATCTCACACCCGCGTTTGATTTCACTTCGGATGAAGCCGCATAACCGGTACAGCCGATACAACCGAGCAGCCTTGTCATTTGCGCGGGTGGCGGAGGATTCATTCGGTTCATCGAAACTCGCTCAAGGACCGCGGTGGTTGGACGCAGATCGGCAAATGGGTCGCGCAAGATCAATTGGTGCGGGCTCCCGAAGGGAAAGAGCGGCAATTGCCGCCGATGCCCCGACTCCTCAATGAGGGAACCCAATGATCGCTCAAGTTCAAAAGGAATTGAACGCCCTGCCGTTGGCCGGCCCCCATTTCGTGCTTGACCGTCACGTCTCGGTGGCAGCGCGCTACGCACCCGAGGACAACCCATTTGAGACCGTGATCGTCGATCTGACGCACCGCTGCAACATGGCGTGCCGCAACTGTTACATCCCCAACCGCAACGTGCCCGATCTCAACACGGACTGGCTTTACCGCATCCTGGAGCGTCTGCCGCAGCGAACGCGCATCCGCCTGGTGGGAGCGGAGCCCACCATCCGCAACGATCTGCCCGAGATCATCTCCCGAGTCAAACGGATCGGACACTGGCCGATTCTGTTGACGAACGGCCTCAAGTTGTCCAGTCGGGAGTACGTGACGACGCTGAAGCAAAGCGGGCTGCGGCTCTGTTATCTCTCGTTCAACGGCGGTTTCACGGACGCCTTCTACGAACAAATCGACGAGCTGGCCTGCGCAGAACGGAAGCGTCAAGCCCTGGACAATCTGGTCGAGGCCCGGCTCTATATCTCGCTGGGGATCATTGTGGTCCGGGGGATCAACGAGTCTGCGGTGGGCGATGTTTTCCGCTACGCCCTTCAGCACGATCCGATTCGCGAGATCAAGGTCCGCTCCGTGGGTGCCATGGGCCGCTACATGGCGGGCGATTCCTATTCGTTGACAGAACTGATCGAAGTCTTCCGGGAGCAAACGGGAGTCTGCCTTACCGACGGCTACCAGACATCCGAGAGCGAGTACCTGTGCCAGTTTCGCAGCGGGCGTCTCAAGGTTCAGATGACTCAATGGCCCGAACTGGGAAGTCAGGTTCGCGGTCGGCTGGCGCCAGACGGCACGATTCAGCCATTTTTTGAACACGTCATCGCGAACGAGGGAGGCTACTAGGACATGGACTTCCGCACGGAACTGATGAACCGGGCCAGTAGCTGGGACATGAGCGAAAACCCGTTTGTCCAAGGGGTGCAAGCGGGTCGCTTCTCGCGCGAGGCCCTGGCCATTTACGGCCGTCGCATGGAAGCGCTCACCGAGGGCTTCCCGCGCTTGTTGGCGCATCTGATGGCGATCTGTCCCAGCCGGACGATGCGACAGCACTCGCTGGCAAACCTGATGGAGGAGGAGGCCTTCTTCTTCAAGAAAGGCCAACTCACGGGGAGCGAGTCCAAATCGCATCTAGCCTTGGTGCGTCGTTTTCAGGCTCACTTGCCGGCCGCGCCGGAGGATTCCTGGCACAACGAGAATCGCCAACTGACCCGCTGGTTGGCCGATGGTGCGTGGCCGGCGGTCGCGGCGTTCCTGTTCATCGGGATGGAGCACAGCACTCCCTCGACGTTCGAGAAGATCATTCCCTCCCTGCGAACTCATTACTCGCTGAGTGACGAGGCCTTGAACTATTTCATCGTGCATCAGGGCGCGGACGTGGTCCACTCGGCCCACGGCGCGGACATGCTGGCCGCGCATTGCCACGATGCTGAAAGCCAGGCACTGGCCCTGGAAGGAGCCGGTCTCGGTGGCCGGAGCTGGTATCTGTTTCACAGCATCTGTGCCCGCGACATGGCCAGGATGGACGCATGCCCGACGCCAGGATCTCACTGAAACATCGGCTGTTCTGCCGAATCTTCCCCCGGATCGCGGCGTACATTCCTGACCGTCTGGCCTATTTCACCAGCCTCAGTCTCGGGCGGGCATTCGGGTTCTGGGTGCAGCGTGGCGCGGACTCCTACCTGATGTGCCGCGACGGACGCAGCATGATCGTGGGCCGATGCCTGCGGGAATTCGGAATCCTGGGCAAGGCCTTCGACCTTCCCCTCATCGTGCAGGGATTGGATCACGTTCAAGCGGCCCATAGCCAGCATCGGCGGCTGGTCCTCGTTTCGATCCACCTGCCGCTCAACCTGTGCGTTCATCACGCGCTGTTTCCTCTGGGAATCCCTGCCACCATCATCACCGGCTCCACCGTGACGGTTCGGCCGGTGTGTGGGATTCCGGAGGCTCCGCGACCGGCGATCGCCTGTCCCGGACCGTCACTCTACTTCCAAGTTCGTTCGGCGCTGAACGAGGGACACATCGTGACGACGTCCATCGACCTCCCGCGCTGGTATCGAAATCGAATGATCGGCCTGACGCCGGGCCCCATCGAGTTCGCCGCACGCACCGAGACACCGGTCGTCTTCTTCGCCACCGCCCTGGACCATAGCGGCGACATCCGCGTTGCCTTCAGCCGTCCCCACACCGGTGCGATCTTGCGGGATCAGGCCGCATGCCTGGAGTCATTCACCACCTTCATGCGACCGTTCGTCGGTGAGCCAGACCAGTTTATCTGGGAAAGCCGCCACGCAACCCGGCGAGCCGCTTGAACCCGAAATCCACGCAGACTGACTCGCCATCGCGCCCGCTATGGCGAGTCTTTAATGCAAGCATGGATCATGCTGCCACGTCGTTATTCTCCGGCCGACCCTCGATGTAGAACCAGTTGTGGATTGGCTGGAGGATTGCCTGAACTTCGGAGAGGAGTTGTTGGTCGAGCGGTTCGGCGGCCCACCTGGACCATTCGCGGACTCGTTCGGGGCGGGCGGAGCCGGTGACGCAGGTCGTCATGTCGGGGTTGGCGATCGAGAATTGCAGGGCCAGCTTGGCGAGGTCGCTGCCGCGCGCGGCACAGTGGTCGGCAGCGGCCTTCGCGATCCGGCGGACCTCGGGCGTCGCCTTGTGCCACGGCGGGAGCGGGTCGTTCGTCAGCAGCCGGGCCGAGAACGGCGCCGCGTTCATGATGCCGACGCGTTTTGCTTTCAGGTACGGGACGAGGTCGCCGAACATCGTGTTCTGAAGCGTATAGTGGTTGTACGACAGCACCACGTCGAGCGGCGTCTGGTCGAGGATGAACTTGAACATCTTCATCGGATAGCCCGACACGCCGACGAACCGGACCTTGCCCTGCTGCTGCACCTGCCTCAGCGCGGGAAGGGTCTCATCGACGATCTGCTGCATCTCGACGAACTCGATGTCGTGGCAGAGGCAGATGTCGAGGTACTCGACCCCCAAACGGTGGAGGCTGACATCGACGCTCTCGACGACGCGCCGGGCCGAGAAGTCGAAGTGAGCCTTGTCGTACCGGCCCAGCTTCGTCCCGAGAAGGTATTTTTCACGAGGCACGCCCCGCAGCGCGACGCCGAGCAGCACCTCCGACATCCCGCGTCCGTAGAACGGCGACGTGTCGATGAAGTTCATCCCGACATCGAGCGCGGCATGCACCGCCGACATCGCCTCCCCAATATCGACGGACCGGAACTCGGCCCCGAGGGAAGAGGCTCCGAAACTGAGAGCGGGAAGTTTGAGACCAGTCTGGCCGAGAGTGCGATATTCCATACGAGAAGCCTTTGAAGAGTCGAGAGATTAGAGCGGAGAGGCGAGAGCCAGAATAAGAGGATTACGTCGGGCCTGTCTCTCGACTCTTGACCCTCGTCTCTCGTCTCACACCCGGCACCCGAGCGTCAGCAGCACGTTGGCCCACAGATTCTGATCGGCCGTCTGGATCGTGAGGACATGATCGCGCGAGGCGACCGCCTCGTAGAAGTCCCACTTGCTGATCGGCGTCATCTCCAGCTTCAACCCGGCCGTCGCGATGATGCGGCGGTAGTCGGCCCACACCGGCGGATCGCCCTGCTGCGCGTACGGGTCATCGGCCGGGATGCCCATCGTGTTGATCTCGTCCACCGGGATCGCGGTGAGCAAAGTTTCGAGCACCTGCGACACGGTGACGATTCCCGGCGCGAGGTTCAGGCTGACCAGCGTCGCGTTCGGGCCGAGCGTCGTTGAGGCGGGATAGTTTCCGTCCGCGATCAGCACCTTCGCGTGATGCCCCGCCCGGGCAAGGATCGCGGAGATTTCGGGATGGAGCAGTTTGTGTTTGAGCATGGTTGCCGTTCTGTTTCAGAGTCGTTGATTCGGGGAGCGTTAGCTCCGTCTTTTCTTCTCGTCCTTCGGAGCGGGGTGGCGTAAGCCCCCTGTTTCCGCTGGGACTGCTTCGCCGTCATCGTCCGCGATAGCAGCCGGAATCAGGGGACTCACGTCCCCCGCTCCGAAAGCCAAGTCCCCCGCTCTGAAAGCCAAGGCAGGGACTTACGTCCATAAGACACATCACATTCCCGCCTTCAACGCCTGTAAGTGTCGGACGAAGTGTTCGCGGAGGATTTCTGTGTACGTGTCAACGTGCGCAGCGAGCAGGCTTTTGACCAGCGGGCCGAACTCGGGGTGAGTCAGTGTTGAGCCGAACGTGCAGTGCAGGATCTGGCGGCCGAGATTCGTGAAGCCTCGACCGGCGGGGACGTCGCACCAGCGTTCGAGGTAGTGTTTTTCGAGTTCGACGATATCGGGACACTGGGCAGTGGTCGGGGCCGAGGCGAGTGTGGCCGAGACGTGGTAGGTCGCCTTGTCGGTGTCGTACCGCTCACGGGCGAAGTCGATCAGGCGGCGGAAGAGCGCGGCGTCGTGACGGGCCACGCAGCGCAGCGCTTCGAGGTAGCTGGTCCCCGCCGTCTTGACGTGGAAGCAACCGCCCGTGGCCCTCGCCAGCGAAGCGTACATCGACAGCTTGTCCGACCCCGAATGCAGACTGAGCTTGTAAGGACCGAGCAGCTTGGCAATGGCCGCATGCTCGGCGAGCGACTGGTCGAGCGCGGCGAGATCGCCCTTGAAGTCGACTCCCTTTTCGAAGTCGCCGATGAATCGCGGGGCCAGGCTGACGAGCTTCATTCCGCGCGACAGGCACTGGTCCGCGATGATGTAGTGTTCGGCCAGCGTCGTCGGCTGATCGGTCTCATCGACGCTCAATTCGATCTCGTGCTCGCGACCGGCCGCAGCTTGCACCGAGCGAATGTGGTCGGCCAGCGACACGGCCTGATTGATCGCGCGACCGTACTTCACGGCGGCTCGCACACACGCGGCCTCGGTCAACTCGACGGAGGTGCCGGTCGAGAGTTTGATGCGGCGACCGCGATAGCCCTCGATCCACGAGACTTCACCGGCGACGGAGGTGAACTTGTCTCGGAGCGTCGCCTCGCTGTAGTCGTCGGCTTTCTGATCGACGTGTCCGGACGGATCGATCGTGAAGAACGTGAAGCCGACGGCGGCGGTCACGTCTACGTCGGTGGGCGTCTTCAAGTGATCGGCATCGGCCCCGACGATCCCCGTCCAACCGGACGCCTCCGCGCCGCGCAGGGCGTCGCTCATGACCTGACTCGGCGTGCGCGAGGTGCGCGTCATCTCACGAATGGACTGCTGGGGATAAATCGGCGCGATGCCGCTCCCCGCCTCCAGCATCGCGGCCACATGACCTGGCGTGCCGAGGCCGATCCGATCACCGAATCCAAAGCTGGGTTGAAGGCCAAGAGGCGTACAGGTGAGGGGCATGGTTGGTCTGTTTCGAGGTGATGATGATCGAATCGCCACCGGGCTTGCCCCGGTGGTTTACAGGCTTTTGCGCGACTCATGCCATTCCGCAAAGTAGAGCAAAAGCCGTCGAGCCACCGGGACAAGCCCGGTGGCGTTTGGTTCTAGGGAATTAGCCGCCGATATTCTGCGATCGTCTGCTTCGCCGCCGCGAGCGAATCGGGCCACGGCAGGGCTTCGGCCGACAGGTAGCCTTGGTAATTGATCGCGTGCAGCGCCGCAATGATCGGTGCATAGTTCAGGTGCCCGTAGCCAGCCGGTCGGCGGTTCGAGTCGACAAAGTGAACATGGCCGATCCAGCGGCCGCCGTCTTTCACACCGGAGGCGATCTCGGTCTCTTCAATGTTCATGTGGAAGAGGTCGGCCAGCAGCCGGACGTTGTCGGTTTGCAGCGACTCCATCAGCGACGCTCCCGCCGCTTCGGTGTTCACGAGATTGGTTTCGTACCGGTTGAGCGGTTCGTAGATGAGCGGGATGTTGTAGCGACGGGCATGTTCGCCGAGATCGTTCAATGCGACCTTCAACCAGTCGAGAGCCTGTTCCTTCGAGACGCCGTCACCAAACCGTCCCTGCATCGAACCGATGATGGCCGGCGCGCCGTGCGGTCCGCCGAAGTCGATCATCGAGCGAATGAATTCCTTGGCGCGGGTGCGCGTCTCCTCATCCGGACTGGTGAGGCTCAGCTTGTGTTTCACCCAACCGGCCCCCGTCCCGACGGCAGCCAGTTCCAACGAGTGAGCTTTCAGCAACGCTGCCAACTCAGACTGTGAGACCGCATCCGGCCCGGGGGCAAACAGCTCGACGGCGTCGTAGCCCAGCTCGGCCGCCTGACGACAGGCGGCTGGCAAATCGTCCCAGAACACAAACGGACCACCCTTCGCTTCGGTGACGAGACTGATCGTGACGGCGGACTTCATGAGCGTTCGCTCCCTGGCTCGCCCTTTCAGAGCGAAGGACATCGGTCCTTTTGGTGTCATCGCGATTCCCTAGATGCCAACGCGGTTCCGTTTGCGATGTCGTTGATTCGATTCAATATTGGATACCCGGCATGATGAGTCGCGTAAGTACGAAGAACGCCACAACAAAGGCAGGCAAAGCCATCGCCGAAATTGTTCCGGACTTGAGACACCGTTCAGTTGAGATTTGCAAGATTGACCGCACGACGAATCCTAAATATGCGCCGACAATAAACCAGAAATGCTTTTCGTACGCTCCAAATTGGATACCCGGCATGATTAGTCGCGTAAGTACGAAGAACGCCACAACAAAGGCAGGCAAAGCCATCGCCGAAATTGTTCCGGACTTGAGACACCGTTCAGTTGAGATTTGTAAAAATGGCCGCACGACGAATCCTAAATATGCGCCGACAATAAACCAGAAATGATTTTCGTACGCTCCAAGATGGTAATGCCAGAGAATCCAAGAAAGGCTGCTCCAACTGCGGTCGAGTTGACCGTAGTGAATTATTCGGAACCAGTACGCAATAGCGATGAGTCCTCCCGCCAAGAAGTATGATGCAATTCGAATTCGACGCTCTCGGTCGATCGGATATCCAACCACACTCGAAAGTAACTGTTTGAAGCTCATCCTTACTCACTCCTCGAGTCCCCCGCGCGAAGATACTGCCCACATACTGCAGGACATCGGCTCCGAAGGAAGTCATGGTACTGACACACGAGAACGATTCAACGCAGTTCGTCGCGGACCTCCATCAGGATGACTCCGAGCATGTTCCGCCCGTCGCCATCTCCTCCATCGGACCAAAACGAGTCTTCATCACTGTGATCGACGAGCACCGCGTCGCCGGTGTTGAGCAGCAGCTTCTTGAGGTCCGGGATCTGAGTGAATTTGTCTTGCACGGCCGTTCGCATGACACCCAGTTTGATCGCGTCCCAGTCGGCTCTCACGCGCACCCTGGCTTTACGAATCACCTTGGCGATTTCCAACGGCGACCGCTGCTTGCGAATCTCCCGCTGAACCAGTTCGTTGTGATACTTGTGAGCCTGAAAGTAGTGCTCGGCGGTGTACCACATCACCCCTTCCAGCGAGATCGGATACGGCGCGGAGTTCGACAACCAGCCGTAGTCCTCGCCGACGAGATGAAACTTGATGAGGTCCATTGGATTCCAAGAGGAGGTGGCTTTACGCCCGAGTTGGCAGCATGGGCTATGCGGAACGATCTGCTACGACTTCGGCACTTCGATGATGGCCTTGATGACGCCCGTCTCGGGCTTGGTGAACGAGGGGAACTGGCCGATCAGGTCGTCGAAGCCGGTGCGGTGAGTGATCCACGGTTGCGTGTTGATCGTGCCGGTTTCGATCAGGTGGATGATCCGGTCGAAGTCTTCGGGCATGGCGTTGCGGCTGGCGAGCAGGGTCATCTCGCGGCGGTGCATCAGCGGGTGGGCGAAGCTGACGACGTCGGTGGTAATGCCGACGAAGACCAGCTTGCCCGTGTGGCCGACGTAGTTCAGGGCGTTCGACATCGACTTGTTGCTTCCCGTGGCGTCGATCACGATGGTGGGCAGGTGTCCGTCGGTGAGGTCGCGCAGCGTTTTCTCCTCGTTGCCGTCGCCCGCCTGGATCGTGTGCTTGACGCCCATCGTGCTGCGACAGAATTCGAGGCGGCTGGCCACCATGTCCATCACGATCAGGTTGGCACCCGTCAGTTTCACAAACTCGATCACGCTGAGGCCAATCGGCCCGGCCCCGATCACGAGCACATCTTCGTCCTTTTGAGGAGCACACCGCGCAACGGCGTGACAACCGATGGCCAGTGTCTCGACGAGAGCAAGCTGTTCCATCGTGAGCTTCTTCGAGACATGCAGCTTCCGTGCAGGGAGCTTGAACAACGGTCGCATTCCACCGTCGGTGTGAACGCCCAGGACTTGCAGGTCTTCGCAGCAGTTGCCCCGACCGCGCCGGCTGGCGAAGCTGGCGGGGTTGTTGATGTACGGCTCGACCGAGCAGGTGTCGCCCGCCTTCACGTTCGTCACGCCCGAGCCGACGGCGACGACTTCCACACCGAGTTCATGGCCGGGGATGCGCGGATACGAATAGAACGGCATCTTGCCGAGATACCCGCTGATGTCGGTGCCGCAGATGCCGACGCGGTGGACTCGCACGAGCGCCTCGTCGGGACCGGGCTCGTTCGGCTCGGGAATGTCGATCAGTCGGAACTGCTGCGGTTGCAGAAGCTGGATGGCGCGCATGGGTGTGACTCAGTTTTCGGTGTTCGGTTTTCAGTGTTCAGCGGACAGAATGCCGGAACCATCATGTCAGAGGGACGGCAGAGAATATCGCCGTTGCGGCCCCCCCGAAAGTTACGGCTCGCGCACAGAACGGGGTCAGGCACACCAAACTACAAACGACAGCGGAACAAGACCCGAACTTTGGATCACGGTCTCCGCCGCTGCCGTTTGAAGTTTGGAGTGCCTGACC
>JANODP010000403.1:0-4756 GCA_031412755.1 Schlesneria sp.
CAGCCGTGGTTGTTTGATTACTGGACGCAGCTCGGGTGGATTGCGTATTGAACATTAAAGCCTGAAGCGCAAGCGAAGGAACTGCTGATATTCCACGCGGCCCGATGCGAGACGTTTAGCCGCAACGCCAACGGCATGCGTGCGATTCACGGTTCGCCGGCGTTCGCTCCCATGCCGTTGGCGTTGGGGCTAAACGTGGAAACTTCTCATTCATAGCCGCGAGGAATCTGACAGATCCTTCGCTTGTGCTGTTATGAGACCGGAGGCTCCACCGAACCGGATGGCCCCCACGGTTCGTGCTGCTTCAGGTTCTTCGTAGCCAGCGCGCGGTAGCAGTCGGGCAAATCGAAGCTCTTCAACACGCCGGGCACGAAGGAGGAAAGCGGCCACTTGTAACGCTCGGCTTCGGCGACCGACGACCAACTCGTCAGAGCGTGCTTCAGCGTGACCTGCTTCACGTCGTCGGAGACCACGGCCGCGAGCGTTGCCGGAATCGTGCCCCAACCCGTGGCGACGAGGTGAACTTCCGTGCGGCCCTGCGATTTCAACCAGTCGATCACTCGCAGCACGTCGAAGGCCCGCTGCGCGGGAATCGACTGGCCGAGCATCAGCGAATGCACCGCGTAGAAATAGTCGCTGCCATACGGCGACAAATACGTGTTCGTCCCGCAGGTGTCGGGCCGCGAATCGCCGATCCCGCGCACGTCGAGCGAGTAGAGTTCAACATCAGGCTCCGCCGCGAGCAACTCCTTGATGAGCGGCTCCTCGCGCAGCTCAACGTCCACCGAGTGATGTGACACGTACAGGATGACCCGCCCGGGTTTCTGCGGAGGCCGCGCATAGCGCGGTGTGTTGTCGAGCCGCGTCGCAATCGCCCGCACGCGCGCTTCCGTCTCGACCGCGTAGGACGTGCCCGATTTCGTCGGGTACTGCCGGCCGTTGATGACGCGCAGAATCTGGGCGTCGGGTGCGGTCGCGGGGCGACTCGGAATGAGTACCGCCACGCGCTGCCTGACCGTGGCCGCGTCAAGTTCGCCTCGCTTGGCAGCCAACTCCTTCGATGCGGCCTCGGTGAACGACATCACGGTCTTCGAGCCGAGCGGCTCGACCTGGCCTTTGGGTGTCGCCCACAGCACCTCGTCCTTCTCGATGGTCAGCGCCGGTTCGGTCCCTCCCTGCGCGAGGTGCGTCTGCTCGTTGAAGAAGCCGTACATTGCTTCGCGGTTCGGTTGCGTGTAGCCGTGTTCGTTGGGACCGATGAAGAGACGCAGGTTCTGCTCGGCGCCGAGCAACCGCCACAGGGGCCGCAGCCGTTCGTAGGTCTCGATCGAGCCGCGCACGTCGAAGAAATCCTTCTCGGCCGCGAGGATGATGACCGGCTTGGGCGCCATCGCCGACAGGAAGTCACCATGATCCAGTCCGTGCTTCAGGGCGAGCGGCGGCATCTGTTCGGTGTCGGTCGGCAGTTCGTTGTCGAAGTTGCGGCGAAACGTCGTCACGGCGCAGCTCGGCGCGGCCATCGTCCAGCGCGGCTCCACGCCGCACAGCCACATCGTCATCGTGCCGCCCCCCGAATTCCCCGTCAGGCCGACGTGTTTCGGATCGACCTCTTCGCGCGTCAGCAGATAATCGAGCGCCCGCATTCCGTCCCAGCACCGCCATGCGCCGAAGTTTTCTCCGACCAGAAACTGTTGGTTGCCGCAGAGCAGATGCTCGCCGACACCCGCTCCGACTTCGGACTTGCTGTGATCGTCGTTGGGGTACTGAAACCGTTCGCCCTGCCCGATCGGGTCGAAGATCAGCACGACATAACCCTGCCGCGCGAGGCCCTGTGCAAACGACTGATACGCCTCGGCCGCCTTCCCATTCACCGAGTGCCCGCACGACCCGACCACGCCCGGCAGCGGAAACTTTCGCCCATTCGGCACGTACAGGTTCGCCGTGACGAGAAAGCCGGGTCGGCTCTCGAAGATCACGTGCTCGATTTTGTAGGCATCGCGTTCGACGACCTTGGTCACGCGCGGCTTGAGTGGCGTCTTCTCGGGAAACGGCCCGAAGCAGTCGGCGATCAGCGACTGCACGAGCTTCACGTGTGCTTCGGCGTCCGCTTTCGTCTTCACTGCCGCGAGCCGCGCGAGGCTCCGCCCTTCGGACTCCGCCACCTTCGCCCCGACATACTCCTGCATCATCCGCGGAAAGCGATTGAGAGGCACCAGCGGCTGAGCCGCCGAACCGCCCTGTTGAGCGAACAGCCGCTCCGCCCAAGCGGCTCCCGCCAGACCGGCCGCTGATGTCTGAAGCAGTTCGCGGCGGGAAAGCGATGAATGCTGGAGTGGTAAACTGACGGAATCGATTCGAGTCACGGATTGTCTCCCTTTGGAATTGCCTCAAACAGCTTGGCAACTCGCTCGCGATGCAACTTCACCAGACGAACATGATCTTCGTCCAGCAAATAGCCGGACGCTTTCAGCTTGTCGGCGGCGGCGGTGAGTTGGCGGGCGTACTCGTCGAGCGAACCGTATCGCTCCTGAACCGACTGACGCGGGTCGCCCGTTCGTTCGCGGTCGGCCTTCGTTACCGGGAACGGAATGTACGAACCGGTCAGACTGACGAGTTGGCCTTCTGCTCCCACGTCGGCTTTGCGCGGGTTCCAACCGGTGTACGTGGCGACGGGGACCGCGACTTCGACGGGCAGCAAACAACCGAGTTCGTTGCCATCGGCCTCGCAGCGCGGGGCGAGGACGCGATAGTCACCTCGCAAACGCGGCGGTTGGAGATCGATGATCCGCTCGGTCTCCCAGCGCGGTCCGAAGTCGAGCAGGCTCGGTTGCTGAATGGTCTCGGGGTAGGTCACGCCGGGAATGTTCGGAAAGCCGGTTCCCGCGTGACGCCAATCAACGAGAGTCCCGTCGGAGATGGATGGCACGACGCTTGGAGGCGGCTCGGCTCCGTCCCTGGCCCACTTGTCCAAGGCCAACAGCAGCGAACGCAGAAACGGTTTGTAGTCGCCCGGGTTGGGCAGGTTCTGTCCGTTGCCGCCTGTCGGCGGATAGCCGCTCGGTCCGTGCTGTGTTCCGCCAAAGGTGTAGAAGCGGACACGAGCGAGCTGTACGGCGGTATCTCCGGTCCCCTCGCCCCTCGCTTTGGAGGGGAGAGGGTTAGGGTGAGGGGTTCTTGCTTCAACTGTTTGTGATTGGGGAGCGTTCTCGCCGTTCGCCCCCCTCACCCTAGCCCTCTCCCCCACTGTGTTCGTGTCCCGAAAGACAGGCGGGGGCGAGGGGACAAGAAAAGAATCCCGCGTTCCCAGCGGATCGGTGTGAACCAGCGAACCACTTCTCGTCCAGTACTCGGCGGCCGACTGGGTGTGCATCACGAAGGGCGCGGTCTTTGTGGCGAGTGATCGCTTCAAGATGCCGTCTTCTCGGCCGGAGAGCGGATCGAGTTGGACCTCATACGCGAACGGAAACCGATCGGGCGGGTAGTCGTGGTGATCGTGCTGGTTGCTGTGCCGCGTCGGTTGAGCGAACCGGTGATTGAACGAACCGAGACCGCCTCCCGCGACGTGCGGGATCAGCCCGTCGAAGACTTTTTTCCCGAGTTCGTCCTCGTTGAAGCCGGCGTGCAGGAACTCGCGCAGGAACCGGCCGCTTTGGGAGACACCGAAGCCGTGCGCGCGATGAATCACCGGCTGGCCGTTCTTCGTCAGCGGGTTCCCTTCGCCCGAGCCGCGCTTGATCGCGGCAATCAAGTCGCGCACCGACGTGAAGCAAACACCCATGACCAACGGGTTCGAGGCTTCGTAGATCAACTCGTAGATGAAACCCGGCTTCATGCCGCCGGGCATCTCGATCTCGACGTTTGGCAACTGCGTGGATGAGTCGCTCGACACGTCGGTGACATGCAGCGTCCATTGGTCTCGCGGGATGATGACTCGCGCCGCCGTCGGCCGCTCGCGCACGGTGAGCGTTGCGGCTTTGTCCCCTCGCCCCGGCTCTGCGGGGAGAGGGTTAGGGTGAGGGGTGCTTTCAAGGGTGGCCGCCGTCGGACGGTACGAGCCGTGGTTGGCCCAGTTCACGACGGAGCGCGTCATTCCCTTCGAGCCGATGAACTCGCAACGGACGGTACCGGTGATCGGTGTTTCACCATCGCGAGCCAACGGCGCGGTGAGCCTCAGCCGATCGCCGCCCGGCAGCAGTTCACCATCCCAGCCGCTCCAGACAACGGTGAATCCGTGCCGCATCAGAAACCCATCGCCCGCGTGTTCCTTTGTTGTCGGGTTGTTGCCGCCGCCGTAGTTGAACATGCCGAGCGCCAGCTTGTTGCCTCGATTGTTCACGTCGTACAGCAGTGCTCCGTTTCCCTTCACCGGATCGGCCGGCGCGAGGATGCAGAGGTCCGCCCAGAACTCGACCTTGCCGGCAGCGTTTCGCGGTGCGAGCTTGAGGTCCACCACGGCCTCGTTCTGCCGGAGATCCGGATCGAGCGCGAAGTAGGCCCGCCCGACGAGCTTCTCGTAGGGACCGACCTCGCCGAACGAGTGGCCGCCCGCGAACGGCTCCCGCTGAGTGATCTCGAAGCGGACCAGTTCGGCCTGAGCGGCAGCGGCCCAACTCAGAACGAACACGAACAAACAAGACAGTCCGACTCGCATTGCATCACCTCCCGAATGAGTGGTCACAGGCTACGTCGGTCGCTTCAGGCGAGCAACCAAACCCCGGAGCGGGGCGGCGTCAGCCCCCTGAATCAGATCAAAACT
>JANODP010000404.1:0-26522 GCA_031412755.1 Schlesneria sp.
GACATCCTGACAAACCACACGTTCCTCATCCGACAACCGGACGATATATCTCTTGTGCATGAGACACCTCCTTGTGCTCGGAAGTCTCCCGAAAATCCTGCCATCCACCAACCCCACCTTTTGGCGTGGCGGCGACACTAGCCCTCTCCCCGCAAAGCCGGGGCGAGGGGACAAGAGTCCTCATCCCACCAACTCTCGAATTGGCTGCCGGTCGTCGAGGAGGTATTGGGGGCGGCCGTTGAAGTCGGGGAGTTTGACTTCGAGGTCGATGCCGAGGACGTGGTAGATCGTGCTCATGATGTTTTGGAAACTGATCTGGCCGTTGATCGAGCGTTCGGCGCGCGAGTCGGTTTCGCCGATGACTTTGCCCATTGTCAGACCGCCGCCGAAGAACAGGGCGCAGCCGGCGTCGGCCCAGTGTTCTCGGCCGGGGCCGAGCGGGGAGATCTTTGGGGTGCGGCCGAACTCGCCGAGGACTACGACCAGGACGTCGTCGCTCAGGCCTCGGTCGTGCAGGTCGGTGACGAGGGCGGTGATGCTCATGTCGATCAGCGGCATCAGGCACTTCAGCGCGAAGAAGATGTCGCCGTCGGCACTGCTGTGATGGTCCCAGTCGCCGGCGTGCAGCGTCACCACTCGAACGCCCGCCTCGACCAGGCGGCGAGCCATCAGGAACGGCTTCCCGTTCCAGTCGTACATGTACTGCTTCGCCGTTTGATGCGGATATTTTCCGGCTTTGTGGCCGTAGCGAGCCAGTGTTTCGGGCGACTCGTTGGTGAGGTCGAACGCCTCACGCACCTTCGGCGACGCGATCATCTCCAACGCCTGAGCCTGAAACCGGTCGAGGCCCCCAAACGAAAAAGCGTCTCGCCGGTCGAGTTCGCGATGCAGGTTGTCGAACGCGGCGAGCAGTGCCTTGCGGTTCTCCAACTGCTCCAAGTTCTTCACGGGGGTGAGGTCGCGAAGCGAGTCGTGGAACGGGCGGAATGGCGCGTGACCGGCTCCGGCGTAATGCGGCTTCTCGTAGTCGAACAGATCGGACGTCTCGTTCATGCTGACGTATGTCGGCAGCGCGAACTGAGTCGGAGCCAGCCGGCTGACGATCGACCCGAACGCCGGCCGCTTGCCCGCCGATCGAGGCAGCCCGGTGTAGACCTCGCTCAGATAGTGATCGTTCTCGACCGAGCGAATGCCCCGCACCAGCGCGGCCCGGTCCAGCAGCGCGGCCTGCCGCGGCATGTGCTCACAGATTTGCACGCCGGGCAGTTTCGTGGCGATGGGCGAGAACGGCCCGCGATACTCGGCCGGAGCCTGCGGCTTCAAGTCCCACATGTCGATGTGCGATGGCCCGCCATTCAGCACGACATAGATGACTGACTTCGGCCGCTTCGACTTCGTCCCTGCGGTTTGAAGTTCGGAGCCTGCCGCAGTGGCTTCGTGTCGCAACAAGTCCACCAGCGTCAGCCCGCTCAAGCCCAACGCACCGACACGCAACAATTCGCGCCGGCTGAGGCGACTAGAGAGCGGAGTGTTCCGATTGGAAACGCTGAACATCGCCAGGCTCCGAGGCAGGGCAGGTGGGCAGTGAACTCAACGGCAGGATGATAGCTTGAGCTAAGGATCGACGCATCAATAACTATAAGGATTGATTGAGTTGGCGCTCCCAGCAGCGACAACCAAAACACGGATTGGCAGAACAATGAGGGCAGAACGATGGAGAAACGGAAGTCGCTTTTCTCGGCATCGTTCTGCCCCCATTGTTCTGCTAAGTGGCCCCGCAGAGGAAAGTAGGCAGTAGCTGAACTCGCAAGAGTTCAGATTTCGCGGAACAGACTGAATTCTTGCGAATTCAGCTACCCAGAGATCAATGCGAGTCCACTTAGTCCGGATGCCTACGGGAACGGACGCAATCCCAACCGTCCATGTCACTTCTCAAAGAACGGGAACAACTGTTTGAGTTCCACCGCCGAAGGTCTGCGGCCGTACTCGCAGAGTTCGAAGGCTTCGGCGTATTTGACGGCCTTTCCCTTTTCTTCGCCGTACAGCGCGATCAGCGAGTCGCGGTAGCGGTTGGCTTCGGCGGATTGGCGGTCGTGCCAGCGTTGCTTGAGCCAGGCTTTTCGTCCGGCGACGTCGTTCGCGGGGGGAACCTTGCTGACGAATTCTTCGCTGCCACTGGCTCCTCCCTCGTAGACTTGGGACTCCAGTTCGTGCAGGGCTTCGACCTTGAGATCAATGACATCATCGAGGGCCACGGTCATGTCGGGCTCGAACGGGTAGGGCTTCTGGAAACCGTCGCTCGAATAGAGGAAGACCGGGTTCTTCTTCAGATACGGCGTGTCGGGACAGAAGAAGGGGACCGTGACCATGAAGGCCGCGTCCTGCACGAGGATGCCGACGTAGCGATGGTCGGGGTGATAGTCCCACGGGCGGTGGGCGATCACGATGTCGGCCTTCCATTCGCGGATGACCTTGGTGATGAGACGTCGGTTTTCCAGAGTCGGTTCGAGTTCCCCGTCGTGAATGTCGAGCACCTGTGACGTGACGCCCAACTTCTTCGCCACCGCCGCCGATTCGGCGGTTCGGCGTTGGGCGAGCGGCCCGCCCGCCATCTGCCAGTGCCCGATGTCTCCGTTTGTCACCGAGCAGAGCTTCACGTGATGACCGAGCTTCGCCCACTTGGCCGCCGTGCCGCCCGCTTTGAACTCGGCGTCATCGGGATGCGCTCCGAAGACGACGATCCGCAGCTTGCCGTCGTCGGGTGGGGGCGAGGACTGGCCATCGGCCGCGCTCAACGAGGCCGATGTCGCGAGGAGGCCGCCTGCCAGCACGCTGGTCATCACAACGAAGTTCCAGGCGAGTTGAGGTTGAAGACGTGTCATGCGAGGTCTCCCGTGAAGAGCGAGATTTCTGTGGCTGACCGCCAGCGGTGGCGGTTGTCTATCGTGGCGGTATACCATCTCGCCCTCGGTGACATCAGCCTGCCGTAGCACATGCTGCCAGCTTGTGCGGGTCTCGTGCGATCGCGGAAATGAGGAAAAGTAAGAGTCAGAAGACGCACAAGCTGGCAGCATGTGCTACGGGCCATTGGACTCACCATCTCCCTCATCAGAGAAAACCATCGACCATGCCAAACTGGAAACTCGCTCTGCTCACCCTGGTACTCGTTCCCGCAGTCTCGCTGGCCGAGAACTGGCCCGGATGGCGGGGGCCGCGCGGAGATGGAAGCAGTGTGGAGAAGAACGTCCCGCTCACGTGGGACGCCACCAAGAATGAGAACGTCGCGTGGAAAGTCGCCGTGCCGTATGGGGGCCATTCGTCGCCGGTGGTGTGGGGCGGCCGGATCTTCATCACGGGGGCGGACGAAGCGAATCCGCGCCGCATGCTGATGGCGTTCGATCGCACCAGCGGCCAGTCGCTGTGGGAGCGGGAAGTCGCCAGGACGCCGCTCGAAAAGAAGCACAAGCTGAACAGTTGGGCCTCGGGCACTCCGGCCACGGATGGGAAGTTGATCTACGCCGCGTTCCTCGATCAGAAAGAGATGCTCGTCTCGGCGCATGACTTCGACGGCAACGAGAAATGGACCGTGCGGCCGGGTGTCTTCTCCAGCGTTCACGGCTATTGCAGTTGCCCCGTGCTGTTCGAGCAGACGGTGATCGTGAACGGCGACCACGACGGTGAGGCCTATCTGGTGGCCCTCGATCGCGAGACGGGCAAGACCCTCTGGAAGACGCCGCGCGAGAACAAGACCCGCAGCTACTGCACGCCCATCATTCGCGACATCGACGGTCGGACGCAGATGATCCTGTCGGGCAGCAAGTGCGTGGCGAGCTACGATCCGCGCACGGGCCAGCGACACTGGATTCTCGATGGTCCGACCGAGCAGTTCGTGGCCTCGCCGGTGGAGAACAAGGGATTGATCTTCATCACGGGTGGTTTTCCCGACAAGCACATCCTGGCCATCGACCCGCGCGGCTCGGGGCAGATCACCGAGGAGAGCCATGTGAAATGGCATCACCTCAACAAGGGAGTCTCTTACGTGCCGTCGCCCGTCGCCGCCAACGATTACTTCTATTGCGTGTCCGATGACGGCATCGGTGGTTGCTACGACGCGGTGACCGGCGAAATCAAGTGGCAGAAGCGGCTCGGCCGACATCACAGCGGTTCGCTCGTGGCGGCCGCCGGTCGCGTCTACTTCCTCGACGATGACGGCCTCACGCACGTCCTCGAAGTCGGCCCGGAATTCAAGGTGCTCGCCACGAACCCGCTTGGCGAAGAAGCGTACTCCTCCCCCGCGATCAGTCAGGGCCAGATATTCATCCGGGGCGAAAAGCATTTGTTCTGCATCGGCCCGCGTGCGCAAGTCGCAACCAAGTAAGGACTGCTCGTCGCCAAGACGATCTGATTTTTTTGTTCTCGAACACAAAGGGCTGCACCATGAATTCGGATGCCATGAGTTCCTATCTGATGGTGCTGGGGCTGTTGACGGTCTTTGCAGTCGGCTGGGTGACTCGTCAGCAACGGACCAGGCAGGACGGTTCGATTTGGTTGATGTCTGGATTCATCGGGCTGTTGCTGGGCGCCGCCGGGGCCACGGCTCTGGTGTTCGCCACCGGCCACAAAGTCACGACGGTCAAGCCTCCGAGAACTCCCGAAACCCAAACCGTCGCCGCGAGCGGAACACCCGCACCGAAGGCGGAAAATCTCAATGGAGTGATGGGGGCACCCATGGTCCCCATGGGCGCTCCCGGTGGAGTTCCCGCCGGCGGCATGGGCGGAGGCATGGGAGGTGGCATGGGCGGACGAGGCCCGTCACCGAAACGGCAATTGACCACTCTGATCCGCAAGTTGGAGTTGCTGACGGGAGACGTCGGCATTGTGCTGACGGACGAACAGCGCCAGGAGTTCGCTCAGCGGTTGAGTGGCCTGGCCACGTTGACGGCCCTCACCGACGAAGAGGCTGAAAAACTGCAGGGCGAACTGTTGGGATTGCTCGACGACAGCCAAAAGGCGAAGCAGGAGGCCATCGGTCTGCCGTTTCGCCGCAGCGGGGGAGGGCCGAGCGGCGGTGGACCCGGTGGCGGTGGACCTCCAGCCGCTCCTGATGCGAATCCGTTCGCCGACGAAGAGAATGCCAAACCGTTGTCCTCGCTCCTGGATCGCTTGAAGTGAGGACCGTCGGCTCTGCGTCGAACGACATCCGTCGTTCGACGCGAGGTGGAGAGCGCGATTCTCCAGCGCAGCGACCGATCAGTTGCCGGACACCAGAAAGTAGACGGGTTGGCTCAAGGCCGTCCCTCCCCCACGATGCACGACTACCACGCGTTGATTCGCAACTACTTCACCGACCCGCTGGCACGGCCACTTCGGCCGAAAGAGTTGGCGCAGGAACTGGGTCTCGGCAAGAACGACTTCAAGCGGTTCAAGGATGCGATTGAAGAACTCGTCGCGGACGGCAAGCTGCTGATGGGGAAGAACAAGCTGGTGCGGTCGGCCGCGCCGGTGGACACGATCGCCGGAACGGTCAAGCGGACGGGGAAGGGGACCGGATACTTTCGGCCCCACGACCTGACGAAGCTCGACCCGGACGAGTCGCTCTACATCTCGCCCGAGGACTTGAAGGACGCCTTCACCGGGGACGAGGTGCTCGTCCAGTTGCTCAAGCGCCGGGAACGGGGGCAGCGATGCGGGCGCGTGGTGGAGATCCTCTCGCGCGGGTCGAAGGCATTCGTCGGGACATACTTCGAACAGCGCCACCGCGGCTTCGTGCGGCTCGACGGCAACCAGTTTGAAGGCCCGATCTCGGTGGGCGATCCCGGCGCCAAGGGCGTCCTCCCCGACGACCGGATCGTCGTCGAGATGCTGCGTTTTCCGAGCCGCAACGATGCGGGCGAGGCGGTCATCACGAAGGTGCTCGGCGCGCGAGGCATGCCGGGCGTCGATCTGCAAACGATCATCGCCGAGTTCGACCTGCCGGATGAGTTTCCCGAAGACGTGCTGGCCGAGGCCCGGTTGCAGGCGCAGATGTTTGAGGAAGAGCAGCGCGTCGAGAGCGGAGAGTCGAGAGTCGAGAGCCAAGCAGAAGCAGTCGATGCGGAGTGGGGTTTTGACGTGGATGACTCGCGTCGCGCAGCGACCGTTGTCCCCTCTCCCCCGCCTGCGGGGGAGAGGGCAAGGGTGAGGGGGCCAAGCGGTGAGGATGGCCTCGACGAAGTAGCGACTCGCAATGCCCAGCCTGATGAAGATCAGAACATCTCGCCCGTCGAACGAAGAACCCCTCACCCTAACCCTCTCCCCTCCAAGGCGAGGGGCGAGGGGACCGGAGAAGAAGAGGAAGAAGCCTCTTCCTCTCGACTCTCGTCTCTCCACTCTCGTCTCGATCTGACCAACGAACTGATCATCACGATCGACCCGGTCGATGCGCGGGACTTCGACGACGCGATTTCGCTGACGCGCGAGGAGGATGGCAACTGGCGGCTCGGCGTTCACATTGCCGACGTGGCGCATTTCGTTCGGCCCGGCACGCTGCTCGACCGCGATGCTCAGAACCGCGGAACCAGCGTCTACCTGCCGGACAAGGTGCTGCCGATGCTGCCCGAGGTGATCTCAAACGCGCTGGCCAGCCTTCAACAGGGCCGGGTCAGGTACACGAAGTCGGCCTTCGTCACCTTCAGCCCCGAGGGCGTGCCGCTGCATTCCGAATTCGCCAACTCGAAGATCAAGGTCACGCAACGGTTCGCGTATGAGCAGGTGATGCCGCTGATTGCGAACGCGGAACTCGGAGCGCGGAGCGCGGATCGGGAAGGCAAACAAGAAGAAGCCGCCCCTCCTTCTTCAAGCTCCGCACTCCGCGCTCCGAGTTCCGCGCTGGTCGAAGAACCCGCCGTCGAGCCGCGCGTGCTCGAACTTCTGCAACGAATGCACACGCTGGCGATGATCCTGCGCCAGCGGCGGTTCAAGCACGGGGCACTCGATCTGAATCTGCCCGAGGTCAAGATCGACATGTCCCGCGATGGCAAGGTGGCCGGCGCGCATCTGGTGGGCCACGACGAAAGCCATCAGATCATCGAGGAATTCATGCTGGCGGCCAACATCGCGGTCGCGACGAAGTTGTCCGACTGCGGCCTCCCGTTTCTGCGTCGGGTCCATCCGTCGCCCGATGAGCGAAAACTGGTCGTGCTGGGCGAGTTCGCCAAATCGCTGGGCTACAAAGTCCGGCCGCGGCCGGGGCGGGACGATCTCCAGAAATTGCTCAAGGACGTGCAGGGAACTCCGGAAGAATACGCCGTCAGCTACGCGATCCTCCGCAGCATGAAGCAGGCCACCTACAACCCGGACGACGAGATCGGCCACTACGCACTGGCCGAGGACAACTACTGCCACTTCACCAGCCCGATCCGCCGCTATCCCGATCTGACCGTGCATCGGTTGCTGGAGGAGGTGATCAGCGGGGAGCGCGGAGCGGGGAGCGCGGAGCGCGAAGCAAAGGAGAAAAAGAAAGAGAAAGAAAAGTCACCACGCGCGAACGGCGCTGCGTCTTCACTCCGCACTCCGCACTCCGCGCTCCGCACTTCTTCGCTTCCCGCCGACCTCGTTCGCCTCGGCCTGTGGTGTTCGATGACGGAGCGTCGCGCGCAGGATGCCGAGCGGGAACTCATCAAGCTGAAGCTGCTGACCTATCTCGCGGATCGCATCGGCGAGGAGCTGCACGCCACGATCACGGGCGTCGAAAAGTTTGGCCTGTTCTGCACCGGGATCGAACTTCCCGCCGAGGGTCTCGTTCACATCAGCACGATGGGCGACGACCACTACGACTACGGCGAACACTCTCACACCCTGGTCGGCCGCCGCAGTGGCCGCACGTACCGGTTGGGCGACTTCGTGCGCGTCGTCGTCGCCAAGGTGGACCTCGCCGAACGAAAGCTCGAAATGCGGCTGGTGATCGAGGAGCGAGACGGATCGAGCGAATCCCGGCGACGCGAATCGCAGTCGCGTCAAGCTCGAGAGACTCCCCGCCGCAAGTCGCATGGTCCACCCAAACGCGGACGTCGGAAGAGATGACGAGACCGGAGGACTTGCCACGAATCGTTCACGCCGCGGGCGGCTTCGCCAACAGGTCAAGCGGTTTGAAGAAGTCGCCCACCAGACAGCGGAATCCGGGAATGACATCCTCGCCGGTCAGTTCGTCTTCCGGCTTGAATTCGGCGAGGGTTCGGTCCGCACGGTACACCAGCAGCGTCCGGTTTTCGGGATCGATGACCCAGACCAGTCGTACTCCGGCCCGCAGGTATTCCTGCACCTTCTTGTTCAACTCGTAGACGTAATCGTTCGGCGAGACAACTTCGACCGCGAGGTCGGGCGCGACCGTCACGTGCCCGCGTGCGAGTTCCTCGATGGGCAGGCGGCCTTGTGTGAGGAAGGCCACATCCGGACGCCGCACCTTGAGTGGATCGTCGTCAAAACACTGGAAGCTGGCATCAGATGGGGTCACCGTTCCCAACCCGTGTTCCAAAACGTAGGTGCTCAATCGACGTAACACTTCACCGCCGATCAGACTCGAAAGGTACGACACTTCCTTTTCTTCCAATTGGCCATCGACCAACTCGAACTGCTTGGAGTCGCTCATCTCCAGCAGGTCTTCGGGAGTGATGGTGCCGCGTTCAGTCAGTGTACTCATGATTGGTCTCGCTCGATTCTGAAACCTGCGGGAGGACGGGGCAAGAGTGCCCATCCTCCGGTCGCAGGCCGAGTATATCGGTTCAAACTCACCAGTGTCAGCCGACTATTTCACCCAGCCATTCTGTCGCAGCCAGAACAGCAAGTCCTTGCCCCACGGGTGGACGTCGGTCGCGGCGACGCCGTTTTTGCCTTCGCTCAGGCCGATGCCGTGGCCTCCCTTTTGGTAGACGTGGAAATCGTAGGCGACTCCCGAATTCTGGAGTGCCATGACGAACTGCAACGAATTTCCGACGGGGACGGCTTTGTCCTCACCCGTGCTCCAGACGAAGCAGGGCGGGGTCTGCTTCGTCACCTGCTTCTCGTTCGAGAGGAGTTCGACCAGCGCGGGATCGGGCTTGTCGCCGAGCAGGTTCTTCTTCGAGCCGCCGTGCGTGATGCCGTCCTCCATGCTGATGACGGCATAACACAGGACGCCGAAGTCGGGACGCGAGCCTTGCCGTTCGATGACATCCGCCGAATCGGCCTGGCCCGCGTCGAAGTGAGTCACCGCCGTCGAGGCCAGGTGGCCGCCGGCGCTGCTGCCCATCACGCCGATTCGTTTGGGATCGATCTTCCAGTCCGCAGCCTTCGCCCGCACCAGCCGGATCGCGCGCGAAGCGTCTCCCAACATGACCGGATGCCGATAGCCCTTCGACCCGAGGCGATACTTGAGCACGAACGCGGAGACGCCGTTGTCCGCCAGCCACTTCGCATAGCCTTCGCCTTCGTGAGGAGCCAACCCACCATAACCGCCACCGGGACAAACGATGATGGCCGTGCCGCTCGCCTTGTCCGCCGCCGACAGAAACGGTGTCAGCGTCGGAATGTCGTGATCCGCCTGGCCCAACGCGCCGGGTGCGTCGCCCTCCCACAACCGCACCGGCTCTGCAGCCGCCACCCACGACGATGAACATCCCCACACCAAAGCCGCCAGTACGGTCAGTCTCTTCATGCACATCGTGCCCGTCTCCCTTCGTGTTCCAGTTGTGAATCCCGTTGCCACCAACCCTTCGAGCCAACCCAAACGGCAGGATCATGATGATCCCACGTTCAATCGGCCAGTGGCCTGCCGCTGATTTCCCGCCGCTCCCATTCGAGCAACCGATTGCCACCACCATTCGACTGCCTTATCCTTCGTCTCAGACTTCGTTGTCCACCCGCTGATCGCCATTTCCGTGAGCGAGCTTCCAATGATCGACATCCCCGTGAAGTTCCCTTCCGAGCGAGAACGTTTGCGACGGTCGATTGATGCGACCCGATCACTCGGCATGTTGGAGCGATTGCACGTCATCGACGGGCTTCAATTGACCATCGAGCAATTGCGGGCGTCGTCCCAAGGCCACGTCGATCACGGTCGCCTGCGCCGGATTCGGAACGAAGAAGTCAGGAGATGTTTTGATGAGTTCATCCGCAGACAACTCGCCGGAAAGTCGCCCACTGCTAGCCAGACTGACGGCCGCGATGCTGACTGTCTCGGCCGTGTTTGAGCGGCAGCAGGTCCAGTACGCGTTGATTGGCGGGTTGAGTGTTGCCGTACGTGGTAATGGACGAGCCACGGAGGACGCGGACTTTCTGTTTCATATTCCGGCGATCCAATTGCCGCGACTGCTGGAGGCCATGGTTGAATCCGGCTGCACTTTGGATGTCATGCAAGGGATTCGCGACTGGACCGAAGGCGGGATGCTGGTTGTCACCGGACCGGGTGGTGTTCACGTCGATTGCCTGAAGGCTGTCGTCCCGGTGTTTCACCGCATTCTGCAGCGTGCCCGCCCCGAACCGTTCGGCGAGCAGACGGTGCGCGTGGCGGATGCGGAGGGGTTGTTGCTGCTCAAACTGATCGCCTTTCGACCGCTCGATCAGGAAGACATTCGAGGCATTCTGGCGGCCAACGCGGAACAATTGGACCTCGACTGGGTCCGGCGGGAAGCCTCGCTCGCGGGCCTCGACGCACAGCGCGTGGACGATTTCGAGTCGATGGTCCGGGAGTTCTACGTGGCCTGAGTTCGTCATTGGCAACGACTCGCGACGACCGTTCTTGTCTGAATTGAAGTTGTGCGACCGGCCCCTATAATTCGGCTCGAATTGAACTGATCGTGTGGCGTTCGCCTCGAGTGCGAACGACGATTCGCGGCTCCGGCCGCAGGGAGTCTTCTCGTGTCGGAATCGGCAACCGCCCCGCCTCGCGCCGGGCTGATCGATGGGCTGGGTTTGCGTTGGTTCTTTCGGTTGCTGTCGTCGTCCATCGGACAAAAGTTCGTGATGGCGATCACCGGCCTGCTGTTGTGCGGGTTTCTCGTGGTCCACCTCGAAGGAAACCTGCTCCTGTTTGTGAGTGCCGAGAAATACAACGCCTACGCCCACTTCCTGCACAGCCAGGAAGAATTGCTGATGGTGGCCGAAACCGGTCTCTTCGTCCTGTTTCTGGCGCACCTCTACCTCGCGTTTGCCACCACTTGGGGAAACAGTCAGTCGCGGCTGGACCAGTACGCGATGAAGCAGTCGAAACAGCCGCGCGGCATGTTGTCGACATATCCCAGCGCCTGGATGTTTGGCTCGGGCGCGGTGGTCCTGGGGTTTGTGATCCTGCACCTGATCGACATGAAGTTTCAGGCCAGGCCCGACATCAAGTACCTCGATGAACACGATCCAAACGCTCCGTATGCGAATGCGGTCGCAGTACTCAGCAATCCGATTAGCTGGGTGGTCTACATCGTGGGCGTGATCGTGCTCGGATTCCATCTGTCGCACGGGGTGTCGAGCGCGTTTCAATCGCTCGGACTGAACCATCCGAAATACACACCGCTCATCAAGTGGGTCGGCCGGATCTTCGCGTTTGTCATCGCGGTGGGCTTCGCGAGCCTGCCCGTGCTGATCCCCAATTTGAAGAGGTGGTGACAAACTTTGGAGTGCGGCGATTGATCGCCGCTTTGCTTTCTCATCCGGTCTCGAAATGAAAGCGGCGACGAATCGCCGCACTCCATAAAAGGACAGAGCCAGCATGGTGACAGTTGCCGACACGCCGCTCGACGGACGATGCCCCACCGGCGACATCGCGACCCGGTGGGACCGCCACAAGTTCGACCTGAAGCTCGTCGCGCCGCACAACAAGCGGAAGAACACGATCATCGTCGTCGGCACCGGACTGGCCGGAGGCTCCGCCGCCGCATCGCTCGCCGAGTTGGGCTACAACGTGCTGTCGTTCTGCATCCAGGACTCACCGCGTCGCGCGCACAGCATCGCCGCGCAGGGAGGGATCAACGCCGCGAAGAACTACACGAACGATGGCGACTCGGTCCGGCGACTCTTCTACGACACCGTCAAAGGGGGCGAGTGGCGGGCGCGCGAGTCCAACGTCTTCCGGCTGGCTCAACTCAGCACGTCGATCATCGACCAGTGCGTCGCGCAGGGAGTACCGTTCGCCCGCGAATACGGCGGCTCGCTGGCCAACCGTTCGTTCGGTGGGGCACAGGTTTCGCGCACGTTTTACTGCGCCGGTCAAACCGGGCAGCAGCTTTTGCTCGGGGCGTATCAGGCCATGATGCGGCAGGTTCAGGCCGGGCGAATCAAGGTCTTCGCGCGGCGCGAGATGCTGGACGTCGTCGTCATCGATGGTGTCGCCCGCGGAATCGTGACCCGTGACCTGGTGACGGGGAAGTTCGAGACCTTCTCGGGCGACGCGGTGGTCCTCTGCACGGGCGGATACGGCAACGCGTACTACCTCTCGACGATGGCCAAGACCTGCAACGTGACGGCGGCTTGGCGCTGCCACAAGCGCGGCGCCTACTTCGCCAACCCGTGCTACACGCAGATCCATCCGACGTGCATTCCGGTCAGCGGCGGCCATCAATCGAAGCTGACGCTGATGAGCGAAAGCCTGCGCAACGACGGTCGCGTGTGGGTTCCGCTGGCGAAAGGGGACACGCGCTCACCCGATCAGATTCCCGAGGCCGAGCGGGATTACTACCTCGAACGGCGCTACCCGTCGTATGGCAATCTCGCTCCGCGCGACATCTCGTCCCGCGCGGCGAAGGAACGTTGCGATGCGGGTTTCGGCGTCGGGCCATCGGGCATGTCGGTCTATCTCGATTTCGCAGCGGCCATCCAACGTGATGGCGAAGACGTGATCCGCGGCAAGTACGGCAACCTCTTTCACATGTACGAACGGATCACCGCCGAGAACCCGTACAAGGTTCCCATGCGCATCTACCCGGCGGTCCACTACACGATGGGCGGCCTGTGGGTCGATTACAACCTGCAAAGCAATCTGCCCGGCTTGTACGTCCTCGGCGAAGCCAACTTCTCCGACCACGGTGCCAATCGTTTGGGAGCCAGCGCTCTCATGCAGGGTCTGGCCGACGGCTACTTCGTCATTCCGTACACGGTGGGCGACCACATCGCGACCCGCAAACTGAAGCCGGTCTCGACAGACGCCCCGCAGTTTGGCGAGGCCCTGGCATCATCGAAGTCTCGTGTCGAATCCATTCTCAAGGTGAACGGCAAACGCAGCGCCGAGCAGTTCCATCGGGCACTCGGCAAGATCATGTGGGATCACGTCGGGATGGGCCGCAACGAGAAGGGCCTGCTCCAAGCCATCGACTCGATCAAGCAACTGCGGGAAGAGTTCTGGCAGGACGTGAAGGTACTCGGCAGCGGCGAGACGCTCAACCAGAACCTCGAACACGCCGGTCGAGTCGCCGACTTCCTGGAGTTCTCCGAACTGCTCGCGCGGGACGCCCTGCATCGCGACGAATCGTGCGGCGGCCACTTCCGCGAGGAGCATCAGACGAGCGAAGGGGAATGCGCCCGCAACGACAACGATTTCTGCTACGCCGCCGCGTGGGAGTTTCAGGGCGTTGGCGGCGACTCGATCCTGCACCAGGAACCGCTGACGTTCAACGACTGCCCGCTGGGAACACGCAGCTACAAGTGATTTACATCTACTGTTGGATGGGCACTCCTGCCCGTCCTCTTCTGAAATACGGACGGGCTGGAGTGCCCATCCTACGAAGGCATTCGGAAATGTCTCAGACCGGATCGAAGACACTCAACCTCACGCTGCAAATCTGGCGACAGGCCGGACCGGACAAGCCGGGAGCGCTCAAGAGCTATCAGCTCGGTGGCATCTCGACCGACATGTCGTTTCTCGAAATGCTCGACGTGCTGAACGAACAGCTCATCGCCCGGGGCGAGGAACCGGTCGCGTTCGATCACGACTGCCGTGAGGGGATCTGTGGAACGTGCGGAGTCATGATCAACGGCCAGGCGCACGGACCCGACAACGCGACGACGACCTGCCAGCTTCACATGCGCCGGTTCCACGACGGCGACACGATCCTGATCGAGCCGTGGCGGGCGAAGGCCTTCCCGGTGGTGCGCGATCTGGTGGTGGACCGCTCGGCCTTCGACCGCATCATTCAGTCGGGCGGCTATGTGTCGGTGAACACCGGCGGCGCTCCCGACGCCAATGCGATCCCGGTCCCCGGCCACAAGCAGCAGGAGGCGATGGCCGCCGCTGCCTGCATCGGCTGCGGCGCCTGCGTCGCCTCGTGCAAGAACGCCTCCGCGATGCTGTTCGTCTCGGCCAAGGTCTCGCACCTCGCCAGCCTGCCGCAGGGCCAGACCGAGCGCAGCAAGCGAGTCCTCAGCATGGTCGCCACGATGGACCAGGAACAGTTCGGCAACTGCACCAACACGGGCGAATGCGAAGCGGCCTGTCCCGCCGGGATCAAACTGACCAACATCGCCCAACTCAACCGCGAGTACCTGAAGGCGGTGCTGTTCTCGGGCGAGTGAACATGGGCGAAAGGTGCAGTGCCGTGAACGCGCGACAGTCGGACGACTTCACCGCCGAACTCGATGCGATGTCCCGCGACCCCGAAATACAGCGTGAACTGGCCGTGATCGAGAGTGAGTTTCTAGTGACCGACGGAGACGGGCTCGATGTTACCAGCGACCACCCCGAACAGGGGACTTGGATCGAAAGCGTCCTGAGGAAACGGCCATGAACGAATCCAGCGCAGCTCTGCTCCGCACGCCCCTCTACGACTGGCACGCCGCGCACCACGGACGCATCGTGGAGTTCGGTGGCTGGGAGATGCCGGTCCAGTACACCAGCATCGTGGACGAACATCATGCCGTGCGGAAGGCGGCCGGGTTGTTCGACATCTCGCACATGGGACGGCTGACGTTCAGTGGTCTCGACGCCGAGTTGTTGTTGTCGCGGATGCTGACCTGCCGCGTGGACAACCTCGTGGACGGGCAGATTCGCTACGGACTCGTCTGCAACGAGGCGGGCGGCGTGCTCGACGACGTGCTCGTCAACCGGCTCAATGAGACGAACTTCGGCCTCGTCGTGAATGCGAGCAACCGCACGAAGATCGTTGCCTGGATTCAACGGCTCATCGCGGAGATCAAGCCCGAGCATCGCGGCCGCGATCTCGAATTCGACGACCAGACGATGGAGTCCGCCATGATCGCCATTCAGGGGCCCAAGGCCCTGTCGATCCTGTCGCGTCTGACGCAGAGCGAAGTCGCGCCGGGGTCGCTGAAGTATTACTCGGGTTGTCCCGCCGAAGTCGCCGGTTGCGAAGCCTTCATCAGCCGGACCGGCTACACCGGCGAGGACGGTTTCGAGATCATCGTCGCCGAAGATGCGGCGGGGACGACCGCGCTGTGGCAGCGACTGCTCGACGAAGGGCGGCGCGACGGCCTCATCCCGTGCGGTCTCGGCTGCCGCGACACGCTGCGGCTGGAGGCCGCGATGCCCCTCTACGGGCACGAGCTTTCCGAAACGGTCGATCCACTGACGGCGGGGCTCTCGTTCGCCGTGAAGCTCGACAAGCCGGACTTCCTCGGGCGCGAGGCACTCCTCAAGTTCAAGTCTCAGCCGCCGCAGTTCGTTCGCGTCGGCCTGCAACTCGCCTCGAAGCGCATCGCCCGCGAACACAGCGAAGTCTTCGCCGGCGACACGCGCATCGGTGAGGTCTCGTCCGGAACGTACTCGCCCACGCTGGAGAAGTCGATTGCGATGGCCTATGTCGGCGTGGCTCACTCATCGACGGGCACGTCCGTCGAGATCGACATTCGCGGCAAACGAGAAACCGCCACCGTCGTCCCGCTACCGTTCTACAAACGCCCGGTCTGATTTCTTCCTATCCACTACCCACCATCCACTAGCCCCTTCCGGACTCCCCCCATGGCCCAGCGCGACTTGTCGAGATACCAGGAAAAGATCGTCAAGCGGTACTACGAGAACCGCCCCGCACTCGACGCGGAACGTCTGAGCGAACTCGTCGCCGAACTGTATCTCGCCAGCGACAAGAAGAAGCCGAAGCTGTGGGAATCGGCCAGGGACATCATGCTCCGCCTCGGCACACCGCAATCGCGAGTCGACCACGTCCTCAAAACCGCCGACCCGGTGATCCTCGCCGAAGTCGTCAAGGACGTGCAGTCGGGCGTCATCCGACCCAAGCCTCCCGAGAAAAAGCCCGACGCGCCGACCGGATGATGGAAGGTTTAAAGACTCGTTTAGGAGCGGGGGGCGTGAGTCCCCTGAACACGGCCCCCTCTGACATCCACGCGAATTCAGGGGACTCACGTCCCCCGCTCCGAAAAACCGAGTCAATCGCGAGGCGACCATGCCGCGTCTGTTCCTTGCCATCCCGTTGCCGGACGAGGCCAAGGTCGCACTGCGCATCCTTCAGCCCATCGCCCAGCGCGGTGTGCGGCTCACAGTTTCCGATCAGATGCATCTGACGCTGCACTTCATCGGCCCCGCCGAGATCGACCGTCTGACCGAGGAACTCGACCGAGTCCGTTGCAAACCGTTCCCGCTGACGATTCGAGGCGTCGGCCATTTTGAAACGGCCCGCAACACCATCACGCTCTGGGCCGGAGTCGATCCGTCTCCGCCGCTGCTCGACCTGCACCGCGTCCTCGGCGAACGATTGGCCTCGCTCAACCTGCCGCTCGATTCTCGTCCGTTCTCGCCCCACATCACCCTCGCCCGGGGAGACCGTTCGCTGATGACGGATCTGCTGGAGACGTTCGCTGCCGATCACAGCCAATTCAAACTCCCCGCCGTCCCGGTCACCGAGTTCCACCTCTACTCCAGCACCCTCCACTCCACCGGCTCGGTCTACACGATCGAACGCCGGTTCGCGTTGCATTGACGGCGGGCTGTTCGCATCCAACAGTGTGGCATACTCTCAGTCCCCGAAGGCGTGGTGAAGTCCGGTTCCGAGGAATTTTCAACGATGACGATGCCCCGCCCAATCGTCCGCATCTTCATCTCCAGTCCCGGCGACGTGAACGATGAGCGTGACAAGGCTCGCCGCGTGATCGACGGTTTGCAGCGGCACTACATCGGCGTGACGTTGCAGCCCGTGCTCTGGGAAGACTTCGCGTTGCCGGCCACGGCGACGTTTCAGGAAACCATCGACCTCATCCTCCAGAAGGAACCGGTTGATGTGGCGGTGTTCATCCTCTGGTCGCGGCTGGGGACTCCCTTGGGACCGCCGACTGTCCGAGCCGATGGCACGCCCTATCTCAGCGGGACCGAGCGTGAGTTCGAGTTGATGCTCGCGGCGTTCGAGCAAAGCGAGAAGCATCGCCCCGTCATTCTGGCCTACACCAGACAGGACGAGAGCGGCTTCCGCCAGTCGCTGGCAGACTGTCCGGCAGCGCGACTCAAAGAACTCATCGAACAGCGGGATCTTGCCGAGTCCTTCATCCGCGAGCAGTTCAAGGATGCCGAGGGGCACAACGTCCGCGCCTACCACAGCTACCGCGAGCCGGTCAGTTTCGCGCAGCGGCTGCACACGCACCTGCGTCAGGTGTTGGATGAACTGCTCGGAGCGGACGCTGCTCCGCGTTGGCTGGAGGAACCGTATCGCGGCCTGGCAGTTTTCGACGTCGAGCACGCCCCCATCTTTCAGGGCCGCGATGAGGAAACGTGCGATATCCTCCAGCGTCTGCGCGATCAGGAACAGGCGGGCTGCGCCTTCGCGGTGATCGTGGGAGCCAGCGGATCGGGGAAGAGTTCCCTCGCGCGGGCCGGCGTCGCCGCCGCCCTCACGCAGCATGCCTACGATGACCGGGTGAAGACTTGGCGAGTCGTCACGTTCTTTCCGGGCCTCGGCGGAAGCGAGCTCAACCGCAGCCTCACGCGAGCCCTCGCCGAGCAACTACCGGAACTGCGCAGTTCCGCCACGGCGCTGGATGACATCGCGAACGGACTCGCGAAAGACGCCACGCTCACCGTCAAGTTGAGCATTGAGCCCGCCTTCGCCCGAGCGGCGGAATCAGCCAAGGGAGCCGTCCGGATCCTGCTGCTCGTCGATCAGATGGAAGAACTGTGGACCGACCGCCGGATCACGTCCGAAGATCGCGAACGGTTTCTGGATGTACTGGAAGCCCTCGCCCGCAGCGGACACATCGCCGTGTTGGCGACCTTGCGCAGCGATTTCTATCCCCACGCGCAACGCATCCCGGCCTTCCTCCGTCTGAAGGGAGACCGCGGTCACTGCGACCTGCTCCCGCCGGGGGCCGCCGCTCTGCACCGCCTGATTACGGAACCGGCCCGGCTCGCCGGGTTGCAGTTCGAGCGGGAGATTCAGACCGGCCGAACGCTCGATCAACTGATCCTCCAAGATGCCTCCCGCGACCCGGCCGCCTTGCCACTGTTGCAGTACGCGTTGAGCGAACTCTATCAGCAGCGCGACGCCACCCACCGCACGCTGACGTTCGCAGCCTATCAGACCTTGGGAGGTGTGGAGGGAGCACTCGGCAAACGCGCCGCCGAAACATTCCAGAGCCTGCCCCCCGAAGTTCGCGCCGCGCTGCCCGAAATCCTGCCGCTGCTGGTAACGATCGACATCGCCGGGGAACAGTCTGCCGTCCGCCGCCGCGCTCCATTGGCCGAATTGACCGCCACGCCAGCCCGCCGGGCGCTGACGGAAAACCTCATCGCCGCGCGGTTCCTCACCACCGACCGCCAGGACGACACCCCCATCGTGAGCCTCGCCCACGAAGCCCTCTTGCGCCGCTGGAACGAACTCGCCGAGTGGGTCACCAGCAACCGCGAACATCTTCGCCTCCGAGCCCGCGCCGAACAGAACCAGCAGCGTTGGTCCCAACAGGAGGAAGACCCCAGCCTGTTCCTTCCCTCTGGCCTGCCATTGGAAGAGGGCCAGATCCTCGTACGCGACGCCCGCCCTCTGCTGAACGCCGAGACCGCGAACTACATCGAGCGTTCCCTCCACCACCGCCAAGCCGAATCCCGCCGCCAACGCCTGATCCGCACCACCGCGCTCGCCATGAGCCTCACCGCCGCCTTGGTCGCGATCGTTGCGGCTATCTGGATCAACTCAGAACGCTCCACCGCAGTCGTGGCCAAGAACAAGGAAACACAAGCCAAGAATGAAGAGCGCCGACAACGCGGACTCGCCCAAGACTCTGAACGCGCCGCTATCTCCGCCAAAGAAGCCGAAGCCAAACAACGAGACCTTGCCGAAAAACAACAAACCGAGGCCAACCGTCAAAACGCGAACCACTACTGGCACCAAGCCGCCAACCTCCGAAACTCGAACGAGTCCGAGCCGATTCGAGTCAGCCACCTCTTCTTGCGCGGAGCCCAATCTCTTGCACAGATTCCGAGTAGCCAAATCACTATTGCTGACAACTCACTCCTTCGATCCGCAACACATGCCGCTTTCGTTGTTGATCGCGTTTGCGTGCGGGGTTGGGCTCTCGACACATCGGTGAGCGGTGCGGAGTTCAGTCGGGACGAGTCGCGAGTACTGACCTGGGGCGGTGATCCTCATTTGAAGATCGGAGCGGCGCGGTTGTGGGACGTGACCAAGCCCGAGTTAATCCGCACCTTTGAGCACGACAACTTTGTCACGGGTGCGATGTTTAGCCGAGACGAGTCGCGACTCCTGACCTGGGGCGATGACAATACTGCGCGGTTGTGGGACATGAACAAGCCCGAGCCGATTCAGACCTTCAAGCACGCCGACCAAGTGAAAGGCGCACAGTTCAGCCGAGACGAATTGCGCGTCCTGACTTGGAGCCGTGACACAACGGCTCGGTTGTGGGAGGTGAGCCGGCCCGAGCCGCTCCAGACTTTCAAACATGACCGTGCTGTGAATGGCGCACTATTCAGCCGAGACGAATCGCGTCTTCTGACATGGAGCTTTGACAACACGGCGCGGCTGTGGGATGTGACCAAGCCCGAGTTAATCCGGACCTTTGAGCACGACAACTCTGTCAGAGGTGTGCGGTTTAGCCGAGACGAGTCGCGAGTCCTGACTTGGGGCGATGACAATACGGCGCGATTGTGGGACGTGAACCAGCCCGAGCCGCTGCAGACCTTCAAACACGACAGCCTTGTGGGTGGCGCCCAGTTCAGCCAGAACGAGTCGCGTGTGCTGACCTGGAGCTATGACAAGACTTCGCGGTTGTGGGATGTGACCAATCCCGAGCCGATTCAGACATTCAAACATGAAGACATTGTCAGGGGTGCGCAGTTCAGCCGAGACGAATTGCGTGTCCTGACATGGAGCCAGGGCACAACGGCTCGGTTGTGGGACGTGAGCAGGCCCGAGCCTCTCCAGACTTTTGAACATGACCGTGCTGTGAATAGCGCACTATTCAGCCGAGACGAATCCCGCGTGCTAACTTGCAGCGATGACCACACGGCTCGGTTGTGGGACGTAACCAAGGCCGAACCGCTGCAGACCTTCAAACACGACAGTGCAGTACATGGTGCTGTGTTCAGTCGAGACGAATTGCACGTGCTGACCAAGAGCACTGATTACACCTCTGCCACTACCGCTGGCGTGGCACGGTTGTGGAACGTGAGCCAGCCCGAGCTGCTCAGAACCTTCAATCATGAAGGAAAATTGGTGGGTGCGCAAATCAGCCGGGACAAGTCACACGTGCTGACTTGGAGCAATGACAAGAACGCTCGGTTGTGGGACGTGAACAAGTCCGAACCGCTCCAGACCTTCAAACACGATGGCTTGGTCTGGGGCGCGCAATTCAGTCGAGACGAATCACGCGTGCTGACTTGGAGTGAGGACAAGACTTCCCGGTTGTGGGATGTTGCGAAGCCTGAGCCGCTCCAAACCTTCAAACACGACGGGCCAGTGGTTGGCGCGCAGTTCAGTCGCGACGAGTTGCGCGTGCTAACTTGGAGCAACGACGGGACAGTCCGGTTGTGGGATGTAACTAAGTCCGAGCCGATCCAGATCTTCCGACAGAAAGGCCCGATCACTGGAGCTGTGTTCAGTAGCGACGAGTCGCGTGTACTGACTTGGGGGGAGACGGCTCGGTTGTGGGACGTGACCAAGTCCGAACCGCTGCGAACCTTCGAACATGATGACTGGATATATGGTGCTCGGTTTAGCGGCGACGAATCACGCATACTGACTTGGAGTGGTGTGTTGCACAAAAGAGGCGAGGCGCGTCTATGGGATATCTCCAAACCCGAGTCGATTCGTGTCTTCAAACATGACAGCTATGTGATGGGGGCGACGTTCAGCAAGGACGAATTACGCATCCTGACTTGGAGCGATGACACCGCCAGTTTGTGGGAACTGAGCAGTCCTGACCTTTTCCGGTCCTTCAAACACGGCAGCTATGTGAGGGGTGCACGTTTGAGCCGCGACAGCGCGCGTGTGCTGACATGGAGCGGTGGTGAGAGAATCGTACGATTGTGGAATGTAAATCAGCGTGATCAATTTCAGGCCTATGAGCATGACAATATTGTGGAGGGCGCTATGTTTAGTCACGACGAGTCGCGTCTGCTGACTTGGGGAGGAGACAACACGACGCGGTTATGGGACGCAACCAAGTCCGATCCTCTCCAGATTTTCAAACACCACGACTTTGTCAATGGCGCACAGTTTAGCCGGGATGAATTGTGCGTGTTGACCTGGAGCTATAACGGGACAGTCCGGTTGTGGGATCTCACCGATCACCTTGCGGTATTGTCACCGGACGAGCGGATCTTGGAGTTGGAGGTTCGGAGCGGGACGACGTTGGATGCGAATCTGAAACTTCGCACGCTGTCGTTCGAGGAGTGGCAGGCCAAGGCGAAGTCGCCGGAGTATCGCGTGATTGAGAAGAAACTGGCCGAACGCCCGCAGGCTCAGGTCTTCGCGAATCCAGCCGCCGCTCGTGAGAACTTGCCGAGCGAGTGACGGGACGAGTTGGAGACGGACGCGGACGCGACACGTGCGCAAGGTCTCGCTACCTTGAGGCAGCTGCTTCGCGCGGGGCGAGGTGGACGGATGCTTGAGGGGTTTTTGATGATGATGTTGCTGCGCGGCGGGGTCTGTTGTCTGGCGTTGACATTGGGACTGGCGAACGTTGGTCGCGGGGAGACGCCGCTTCAGGAGCAACTCGTCTCCGAGGGAGCCGTTTCGCTGGCGAAGGCGGCTCGCAGTGAGGGCGATCCGCAGCGCGGGGCGATTCTGTTTCATCAACCGTTTCTCGCGTGTGCGAAGTGTCACGCCGTGGGGCTGGGTGCCAACCTGCCCGTCACTGCGCCGAGCCAACTGACGCTCGGGCCGGATCTGGCGAGGCTTGGCAAGGAGGCGACCGCCGAAGCGCTGGTCGAGTCGATCCTCGATCCGTCCAAGGTCATCCGGAAGGGCTTTGAGCCGGTCGTGGTGCAGACGGCGGATGGCAAGACGGTGACGGGGCTGTTCGTCGAGGAGACGGCCGACAAACTCGTGCTGCGAGACGTGGGGCAGGCAGGTGCGTTGGTCACGCTCACCAAAGCGCAGATTGAAGAGCGAGTGAATGGCAAGACGTCGATCATGCCCGCCGGACAGGTGAACGCTCTGGCCGGACGGTCGCAGTTTCTGGATCTCGTGCGGTATCTGATCGAGATCGCCGAGGGGGGCTCCGCGCGGGCGCAGCAGCTTCAGCCGCCGCCGTCCCTCTTCACGTATCGGCTGCCCGAGTACGAGCAGCAGATCGACCACGCCGGGATGCTGCGCGATCTTGATGCGAAAGCCCTTCAGCGCGGTGAGGCGATCTACAACCGGCTCTGCATCAACTGCCACGGCACGAAGGATCAGCCGGGGTCGCTGCCGACATCGCTGAAATTCGCCGATGGCAAGTTCAAGAACGGGGCCGATCCGTGGCGGATGTACCAGACGCTGACTCACGGCTTCGGGCTGATGGCCGCTCAGACGTGGATGGTCCCGCAGCAGAAGTACGACGTGATTCACTATGTGCGCGAGACATACCTCAAGCCGCACAATGCCGCTCAGTTCGTGAGCCTCGATGAAACCTATCTGGCATCACTGCCGAAGGGCAACACGCGCGGACCGGCGCCGTCGAACGTCGAGCCGTGGTCGTCGATGAACTACGGGCCGTACCTGACGGCGACGTATGAGGTCGGTTCGGACGGGTCGAACTTCGCGCAGAAGGGGATCGCGGTGAGGCTCGACCCGGGGCCGGGGGGCGTCTCGCGCGGTCGGCAGTGGATGGTGTTCGACCATGACACGCTGCGAGTCGCGGCCGCGTGGAGCCGGGCGGAAGAGGAGCGGGGGACAAGGAGAGGGGGAGACAAGGAGAAAGACAATGACACTGCGAAACCGAAGGGGAATTCTTCATCTCCCCCTCTCCGTGTCTCCCCCTCCCCCACTCCTTCTTTCATCAACTGGCACGGCATCAACTTCGACGGGCGGCACAACGCTCACCCGCGAGTTTCGGGGGAGCTGGCCTTCGCAAACCTGAGCGGTCCCGGCTGGGCGAATCCCGAGACGGGGACGTTCGACGAGTTGCGTGTGCTGGGTCGCGATGAGCGACGGTACGGACCGCTGCCTCGCGCGTGGGGGCGGTATCGCGGGCTGTACCAACATGGCGATCAGGTCATCGTGTCGTACTCGATTGGCGAGACCGAGGTGTTGGAGATGCCGGGCGTCTCACAGGTCGCTTCCGCGCAGGCGGTCTTCACACGCACGCTCCATCTCGGGCCGCGGTCGCGCGAGATGTTGCTCAAGGTGGCGACGCATCGGGTGCCGGAGGCGATTGTCGAGACGATCAATCTCCCAGACGGAGCCGGCTCACTTCCCGGGCCGGTAGCGCTGTTGTCGGTTCCTCGCCAGGCGGTTGCCGAGCCACGACCCGCCACCGCGCCGCTCGCCTTTTCCGGCAAGGCCCACATCCGCATCGCGAAGCCGGAGGATTTTGATTTGACCGGCCGCGACTTCACGATCTCGGCCCGCATCAAGACGAAGACGGGGGGCACGATTTTCTGTCAGGCACCGATCGAGGGGCCGTGGGCTCCCGACGGAAAGACGCTGTTCGTGCGCGGGGGTCGGCTGACGTTCGACATCGGTTGGGTGGGAGCGGTCGCGTCGAAGAGCAACGTCGCCGATGACCGCTGGCACGATGTGGCCCTGACGTGGCAGCACGAAACCGGGCGCGTGCGGTTCTTCGTCGATGGCAAGCCGGATGGCGAGGGAACGCTCAAGCCGAAGGCCGTCGCAGAGAAGCAGACGATCCGGATCGGCTTCACATCGCCGAACTTTCCCGATCCGACCTACTTCGTGGGCCAGATCGCCGACGTGCGGTTCCTTCAGCGCCGATTGAAGGACGACGAGATCGCGAAGCCGATTCCCGGAAGCGATGACAGCTTGATCGCTCATTGGACGCTGGACTCGGCGAAGGAGAACGTCGTCCGCGATCAGACCGGCAGGGGACACGACGGCACCGTCAAGGGCGAGTTCAATGCGGCTCCCTTCGATGAGGCGAAAGTCTCGCTGGCCGCCGGACTGTCGCCGATGCCGACCGGCGCGAAGTGGCAGCGCGGGAACCATGGCACGCTGCTGCTCAGCCTTCCGGCGGGGAAGGAACCGCTGAAGTTTGTACTGTCGGTGACATCGCATCGGCAGCCGGAGATCGATGCGAAGGATCTCGCGACTCTGGTCACAGCGCCTCCGGTGGACCTCGCGTCATTGACGAAGGGAGGTCCGCGACGATGGCACGAGATGCTGACGACCGAAGCGACGCTCGGGCCGGACACCGGGCCGTTCGCCGTCGATGTCCTGACGCCTCCCGTCAACAACCCGTGGTTCGCGCAGATGCGCCTGACCGGCTTCGACTTCTTCGACGACGGCGATCGCGCGGCGGTCTGTGCATGGGACGGGGATGTTTGGTTGGTCAGCGGGTTGGCGCGGTTGGAGGCCGTGACTGCGAACGTGGATGACACGGGGACAAGGGGAACGGGGGACAAGGGGATGAAGAAAAGGCCCGAGTCTCCAAAGTCTTCTTCCCCCGATCCCCTTGTCCCCTTGTCTCCCACTCTCCACTGGCAGCGCATCGCCACCGGCCTCTTCCAGCCGCTTGGCCTGAAGATCGTCGAGGGCCGCATCTACGTGACGTGTCGCGATCAGCTTGTCCTGCTGCGCGACTTCAACGGCGATGGTGAGACCGACTTCTACGAATGCTTCAACAGCGACCATCAGGTCACCGAACACTTCCACGAATTCGCGATGGGCCTGCAAACGGATGAAGCCGGCAACTTTTACTACGCCAAGTCGGCGCGGCACGCCCTGACCGCCATTGTGCCTCATCACGGAACGCTGTTGCGGGTGAGCAAAGACGGTTCGCGGACCGACATCCTCGCAAACGGCTTCCGCGCGGCAAACGGCGTCTGTCTGAATCCCGATGGGACGTTTGTCGTCACCGATCAAGAGGGGCACTGGAACCCGAAGAACCGCATCAACTGGGTCACTCCCGCGAAGGACGGCGAGAAGCCCCGTTTCTACGGCAACCTGTTCGGCTACCACGACGTGACCGACTCGTCCGACAGCGCGATGGAACCGCCCCTCTGCTGGATCACCAACGCCTTCGACCGCTCCCCTGCCGAACTGCTGTGGGTGACGAGCGACAAGTGGGGGCCGCTCAAAGGCTCGCTCCTGAACCTGTCGTATGGCTATGGCAAGGTGTTTGTCGTCCCGCATGAATCCGTGGCTCGGGCTGCCAGCCTGAGCGACTCTTCTGAGAAGCCGGACGACGTAAAGAAAAGAGAGGGCACAGGCTGGCAGCCCGTGCTACGGCAGGGCGGCTTGTGCGAACTGCCGATCCCTCAATTTCCCACCGGCATCATGCGGGGACGCTTTCATCCGCAGGACGGCCAGCTTTATGTTTGCGGGATGTTCGCGTGGGCGGGGAATGTGACTCAGCCCGGCGGCTTCTATCGCATCCGCGCGACCGGCCGCCCTGCTCACGCACCGATTGGGCTGTCGGCCAAGAAAAGCGGCCTGTCGATCACGTTCACCGAGCCGCTCGATCCGGCCACGGCCACCGACGCCGCGCGGTATGTCGTCCAGACCTGGTCGCTGAAACGAACCGCCAATTACGGCTCCAAGCACTTCGATGAGCAGACTCTCAAGGTCGCGAACGCTAAGCTGTCCGCCGACCGCAAAACCGTGACGCTCGAACTTCCCGACATCCGACCGACGTGGTGCATGTCGATCGAGTACAAGCTGACCGGCTCGAACGGCGAACCGGTCAGCGGACTGATTCACAACACGATCCACTCGCTGGGCGAGTGATTCCAAAAGTAGCCTTCATCGCTCCGCGTGAAGATGGCCGATTGCGAGTTGAGTCGAGATGAGCCATTCAAAGTCGTCTTCGCGCACGGCTTTCTTCACGCGGAGCGATGAAGGCTCCTGAGGAACATCAGATTGGCGTGGGAGGAGTGGGGACGAGCTGGTAGCCGAGTTTCAGGGCCCTTCGGTTCAGGGATTTGAGGACTTTGTCGTGGTATTCGCGTTCGT
>JANODP010000405.1:0-9590 GCA_031412755.1 Schlesneria sp.
CCTGACCCCGGCTTTGTCGCGACGGCCAAACGTCCGGTTACTCGGATTTCGCTTCTGCGGCCTGTTCGATGATGGCTCGCGTCCGGTTCCGGTCTTCGCTCCTTTGTACCGTGGTCTTCAGATCGGTGCGGTACGCTCGGAGCGGTCGGAGCAGGAGACGATCGACAACCAGTTTGCGAGTGGCCCAATCGTCGGGCGTGAGGTTGGTCGCGGGAACCAACTCGTCCATCGCGGTCACGGTCTTTTCGATGGCGACCACGCTGCGATCGACGTCGGTGATCTGACGCGGCACCGTCAGCACGCGTGTGTGCTGTCGAGACTCCCAGCGCGTGCGCAGCGTTTGGATCAGTCCGTTGAACACGTCGAAGCGTCGCGCGTCGTCGGGGATCGCTTCGGGATGGCGGACGAGCAGTTCCATCGCCGACGCCACGTTGCGGGTCGAGGCCTCTCCCGCCGGAGCAAAGAAGATGACGTGCAGCCGGTGAGTCAACTCGCCGGCGGGGTTGTTGTCGGACCGGGCCTGAAAGTCGGCGATCTCCTGCCGGGCGAAGTAACTGAGCAGCGGATCGTAGGGTTCGAGACACTCTTCCAGGGCCGCGATCTGCGCGTCGGTCGGCTTGGCGCGCGGTGCCGCGTCGCCGAGCGCCTCGAAGTAGTGCTTGCGTGTGACATCTTCCGGATGCGCCTGCTTCACTCCCCGGACGTGTTTCACCTGCTGAATCGCCGAGCGGGGATGGTCCTGCAACTGCTGTCGCAGCGCCGTGCGATACTTCCACCAGTGTTCTTCGGGATAGTCATGCACGAGCTTCTGCTGCGTGACGACCTCCGCCAGCCGGCGCAGCAACTCGGGCGAGACGCGACTGTCGCCGAGCCATTCCAGGAACCGCGACTTGCGCGACAGTTTGGCTTCTTTCGCGAGCAGGTTCGATTTCTCGCCCCCCGCGCCCGCCGGGCCCGCCGCGCGATTCCAGAACGGGGCGGGAGTGGATCGCACGGCGGTGAGGACTTTCTGTGCGTCCTGCAGCTTGGTCCCCCAACGCATCAAGTCGAGCGGGGCCTTCAGCGCCAGCAGACCGTTCGCGGACGAGTTCGACCACGTGTAAGCCTCATCGCAAATCTCACCGAGCGCCGCGTGATCGTAGGTCGGAAAGTTGAGCGGCGACGACCAGTCGAGACCGCTGCGCGCCAGCAGCTTGCGAACGTGAGGGGCCTCCAACCGCGCGGGAAGATCGTCGGGGATGAACACGCCGTCCGAGTTGGTCGCCAGCAGCAGCAGTTCACCGGCGGCGGTCTCGACCGCGATCACCTCGCGAAACGCCTGCCGCAGTCCCTGCACGACCAGCCGCAGCGGATCGGGCCCGTAGTCGAGACACTCGAACCGCTGACAGAAGATGCCGCGATCGGCCAGCCGGCGCGAGGCCCGGCGGTAGTATTCGGTCGTGAAGGACGCTCCCCCCGCCACGACGGCCGACGACGGTGGCGAGCTGAGAATGACGTCGAACGCTTCGCCGGCCGCCATCAGCGCCAGTTCCGGCGGCGCGGCGATCAGTCGCACGCGGTCGTCGTTCAGCGGATCGAATCCGGTCTCCTGCGCGATCGGTCCGCGCAGCAGGCCGATCAGGGCCGCATCGGCCTCGACGCAGACGGCCTCACGCACCGGGAAGTGCAGGCAGGTCGACAGCGGCACGCCACCCGAGGCCCCCAGCAACAGCACGCGGCCCGGCCGGTCGGACATGATCAATGGCAGGACGGCCTGCAAGACTTCGGGAGGGAACTGCGGCTGAACGTCCGTGTTGACCGAGACCACCGCCCGCGGCACGCCGTTCTCCCGCAGATGCAGTTCGAGACCCCTCGATCGCCACAACGTGAGCGGACCGCGCGGCCCCTCGGTCCGGAAGACCATCCGCGTGTCATCGAGTAGCGGCAACAGTCGCGATTCCCAGCCGGACCGATGCGCGACAAACGCCGGTGTCGAGAAGAGCAGCTTCGCCACGCGCGCCGGATCGTCGTGCGACTGCCACAGCGGAACGGAGAGACCCGCCAGCGCGAGGCTCGCCATTCCCAGGGCGGCCGGCCGCGTCGGCCACGCGCCTCCGGAACGAATCCGCTCGAACAGGGCCAGCGCGACCAGGGCACCGCAGCACAATCCCATCGGCCAGACGAAGCCGATTGTGGGAAACGAGCCACTCGCCAGCACGAGTCCGCAGGCGAATGGCAGGCCGCACGAGGCGGCCGTGGACGTGACGTCTCCTTCGCGTCGAGCCGTCACGCTGGCCAACGCGATGCCGAGCGGAACGACCGCCGCAATCAACAGGGCCGATCGCGCGGCCAGCAAGGTCGTGACCCAGGTCAGCGACGCGTTCATCCACAACGCCGAGTCCACCAACATCGGGAACGCGGCCAGCATCAGGGCGCTCCACGCCGCCGCGAACAGCCACGTGCCGTGAGTGGAACACATTCCGTGAGTGGAGATCGTTCCGTGACTGGAAATCGAATGACGCGACGGGCGACGGGCGAGCCACGCGCCGCAGCCGCAACCGACCAGCAACCCGATCCACTCGGCACAACCGACTTGAAAACCGCTCGGCATCAATTGGCCCAGCAATCGTGAGGCCGTCGCAAACAACCCGCCCAACGCCAGCGCCGCGACCAACGCCGCAAGGCGACTCGGGCGGGCGACGGTCTCCAGATCTGAACGAACGGCACTCGGGGCGATGTCGGCCAGGTCGCGATCGGAAGTGGACTCCCTTCCGCGTGACCGCCACCCGCAAACGACCGTCGCAAAAAGCCCGATCGCAGCGGCCAGCCAGACTCCGCACAGGATCGACAGCAGAAACGCATTGAGTGCGATGCCGCTGCCGATGCCAAGGCACATCGCCAACGAGGTCCCTTCCGGTGAGCCGCCCCGCGCTCGCGAACGACCGATCCCCGCTTCCACGACCCGCATCCAACAGACACCGGCCATCAGCCAGACCGGCGCGGCCAACAACAGCGCCAGCAACATTCTCGCCGCGACAGACTCCAGCCGCGTGAGCGGAACGAAACTCAAGGACGACGTCAGGCCGGTGAGCACCGCCGGCTGAAGCAACGCCCAGCCACAGGCCGCTCCCGCCAGACGATTCCAGTGAAGCTCGCGACCGAATGGGATCGAGCGACTGGCCAGCAGTCCCGCAGCCGCCATCAGGCAGGCGGCCGCGACGAATTCACGTTGCGGACCCCACGTCAACAGCCACGGCAACGCGGTGGAGACGATCAGCAGACCAACCAGCAGGCCGGCGGCGAACGCCGGCAGCGACGGGCTGCGGTGAATCTTCGTGGCGCGTTGGCGCACCCATTCCGTCAGCGCTGGTCCAAACTGCATGGCGTCCCTGCCTTCATGAGGCTGTCCCGACCCCGCGGCCACTTCGGCGGCAAGATCCGACAACTTCGGCAGGTTCTACCGGAAGGCGACAAACGGGAGCAAGAGCGATTGCCTCGCAACCACGGCCGCGAGTGGTCTATCCCGGATGATTCATGGCCTCGTAGCTGAGTTCGCAAGAACTCAGCCCAACGCGCTGTCACCAACTGAGTTCTTGCGAACTCAGCTACAGACCCGTGAATAATCCGCGCTATTTCGCCCGGCGAGCCCTCGCGGTCTTGGCCGACTTCATCGTCAGCAGTTCGGCCAGTTCCTCTTCGGCGACAACCCAGCCGCGACAGTCGGAACTGCCGCACAGGCATTTGATCGCGCCGTAAGCGCTCCACTGATAGTCGATCGTCAACTCGGCTCCCTGTGGGATGTCGGTCAGGGTTTCGACCATCACTTCGGCGGGTCCCGGTGTGCCATCGTCGTAGACGACGGCGAACGTCTGCAGATGGCAGTTCGGCGTGCAGCAATGATTGAGGTATCGAAACGGGGCCTGCGGTTCGAGCGACATCGAGTCACCCAGATCGATGCAGTACGACGAGGCGTACTCGGGATCGCTGATGATCCTGCCCTTCACTCCTCCCAAATCTGTTCCCGCCGGAATGTCCTGCCTGGCGAAGACGCCGCGTCCAAACGGAACCTTGCCCACCCGCACCCACTGACTGTCGACCGACATCGTGTCTCCTCGTTGAGTCTTGCCGGGATCACCCCCGAGCTGCAAAGGGCGGTCCCGCGAAAGGGGCACAAGATAGCGACGTCAGGCGGCGAGTCAACCAACTCTGGCGAAGTTGTCCGCATCAGGCGAACAATTGCGGCAGCGTGGTGATCGCGCGGAACAGCGGGGTGTCGATTTCGAGTTCGATCGCTGTGCGGTTGATCGAGAACGGATCGCGATGTCCGGGGCGACAGTGTCCGCCGATGTAGGTGAACCCCCACCGAAAGCCGTGCCGCGCAAGAGACGCGCGCGTGAACGTGTTGTAGCTCGCACGTCCTCCCACCGGATAACTGAACGCCTCGATCGGCTCGCCCAGTTCTTCGACCAGCCGCCGTTTGCACTCGCCGACCTCCCAGTCCTGCTGTTGCGAAGGGAGGTTGGACAGGATCGGATGCGTGACGGTGTGTCCGCCAAACGTCATGCCGTTGGACTTCATCTCGCGAATCATGTCCCAGGTCATCCACAATTCGTCGGCGACCTGGTTCGGACAGCGCCCGGTCTGCAGGGCCTCGGCGAGGAATTCGATGTACTCGTCGGTGACTTCGCCCGCCAGGCCCTTGTAGACGGCCAGCAGTCGCGCGATGGCGACCTCGCGATCCGGAGCGTCGAACGGAACGGGCGACGACGTCCACCGGTTGACGTCGAGCGCCGGCAGCCGACTCGTCCGCACCATCCACGCGATCTCGTCCCACCACGGCACCTGCGGCGTGTCGAGAAAACCGGTCGTCAGAAAAAACGTGGCCGGAACACCGTGCCGCTTCAGGATCGGATGGGCGAGGCTGTAGTTGTCGCGGTAGCCGTCGTCGAACGTGATCATCACGTGGCGACCGTGCGGTTCGGCGAGAGCCCGTTCAAAATCGGGCAGACCGATGACGTCGAACTGAGACGCGATGAGGGCGATCTGCTGTTCAAAGTCCTCCGCGGTGGCACTCCACAGGTTGCGATCCAGCAGCGAGTGGCGGGCGTCGCCGATCCGGTGATAGTTCAGAATCAGCACGCCCTCCCACGCATGCACGGAACGCAACGCGCGGCCGCAACCGGACACGTCGAGCGTCCGGGCGAGCAGATTCCGTTTGGAGAGGAGTGGAACCATGAACGGTGTTCCGTGCGAGGGCGACACGCAGTGGGACGAACCCGTGGCAGACGGATCGATCCGCCACGCTCGTCATCATTTATGCCATCTGTGGATTGGTCCGGTCGGCGTCAATCGTCCCGACACTTCGGAATTTGCCTCAAACCTTACGAAGTCTCCATGACACTGTCTGAACCTGTTCGACCCGCATCCGGCGTTCAACACCCACGGTCCTTACGATCGTTGCGACCGCACCCGTGCCCGCCGCTTCCCGTTTGTTTCAACTCGTCATTCGCGATTTCGACCGAGAGATGATCAAACATCAGTGTCGCTGTCGGCCATTGTCAAATACCAGTTGGCTCCCTCGCGAGTTGTCGCTTCGGCCGTCCCGCTCCAGCGGCTCAGCACGGAATGGCGATTCTGTCTGCGGTGGAAGCCGGCCTGCTGCAACAGTCGGTAGAACTCGGGTGAACCAAAGCAGCCGAATCGAATCGCCGAGGAAGGTGACCGCCGGGCAAGACGGCTGAACTCGGCGAGCAACAGCAAGGTCGTCCGGCCGTCGATGGCAAGAAGATCCGAAATCGAAATCGCTCCCTCGTCGGCGTACCACACCACATAGCCCAGCAGTTCACCGGTCTCCCGTTTGGCGAGCGTGAAGATCTCGTAGTCCAGATCGGGGCAACTCGTGAATCGCCAACTCAGGTATTCTTCCGTCCGTTCGCCGATCACATCGAACTGGCAGGCGGCGCGGTGCCACAGCCGGTCGAAGCGGCTGTCGAAGCGAGACACGGGCTCGGCCACGACGTCTCGTGGCGCTCGTGTGCTCCATTCGGCAGACATCAGTTGCAGGGCTTTGTCCGCGAGCGGAGCCATCCACCGTGAGACCCATCTGGAACGCAGCACGCCGTGCAGTTTCTGCTCGGTGCAAAGCGGCTTGGTCCAGCACGAGAACTCGCCCAACTCGCGATAGCCCGCCCGTTTCATGACGGCCGTGGCCGAACGATTGGGCAGGCCGAACAGAACGTTGCGTCCTTCCCGATCCGCCGCGCCGGAAACCGCTCGCACCAGGGCCAGCGCGGGGCCGACGGAGCGCTGTGTTTGATCGACGTTGAGGTCAATGGCCGCACCGCACTCGACCATCTGTCCGGCCACGGACATCCGGCGCAGCATCAGGCCGGCGGCTCCGGCCGGTGTGGCGCCCGGTTCGCCGAGCAACCACGCTCGCGCCCGACCGCTGCCGTACAACCAATCGAAGCGGTGTTCCGCAGCCGTCGGCAGATTGCGGTGCCACAGGCCGAGCAACGGCCCGCGCAGCGCGGCGACGTCGGGTTGAGTCACCTCCCATTGCGGAGCATTCGTCGAAGAGGGCCAGGTTGTGGACATGGTGGCTCGATGAGTTCGAGTTCAAGGCAGGACGTTTTCGATCAACTCGGGCGGCCGATGCAGGTAGTTCGTGGCTTTTCGTTTCGACTCGATGTCGCGGTAAACAAATTGAACCTGCTCTGACGCGAGGCCGATATCGGCGGCCACCTCTTCCGCGGCGTAGCCGTTGTTCAGGCCGAACAGGCAGCAGTCGAGCTTGTCGTACGGGACCGAGAAGAAGAACTCTTCCTGGCTCTGCGGCAGCGAGTACGTGTCGGTCGTCGGGGGCCTCAGGCGAATGACCTCGGGGACGCCGAGATGGTCGGCGAGTTGATAGACCTGTGTCTTATAGAGGTGGGCGATCGGCTTGAAGTCGGCCGCGCCATCGCCCTGTTTCACGAAGAAGCCCTGGTCATATTCGAGTCGGTTCGGTGTCCCGGCCACGGCGTACCGCAGCCGGTCGGCGTGGTAGTACTCGATCATCTTGCGACAGCGCTGTTTGAAGTTCGTCGCGGCGACAATCGTCTGGTAGGCGTCGAGGCTCAGCCGCGCCTGCTGCCTCTCACCCGAGGGCGATTGCACGACGACCGACGACAGACTGAAGCGGCTTCCTTGCAGCAGCGGCGGCAGCACGAGCTTGCTCTTCCAGTCGGGCCGATACTCGGGGATGACCGTTTGAATCGCCGCGTCGCGCCGTTGATAGCAACCCGCACCGTCGAGCATCGGCGTGATGTTCTCCACCACCGTCTCGATCCCGAGCGACTCGGCCAACAGTTCGGCGAGGGCCAGGCTGTCATCGGCCGAATCTTTTTCGGGCATCATGATCCCGAAGACCCGCTCAGGGCCGAAGGCCCTTACGGCCAGAGCCGCCACCACGCTGGAGTCGATCCCCCCCGACAACCCGAGCACCACGCCCTTGCGCTTGAGCGTCGAAGCCACGGTCGTCTGCATCCAATCGCAAATGCGAGCGGTCTCGGCCGCCCCATCGAGTTGCAGCAACCGCCGCGAGAAAGTTTGAGTCGCAGTCGTCATGGAATGCTCCGGAGTGGGGAACCACGAAATACTCGAAAGGCACGAAAAAGGGAGAAGACGATGTTGACCACGAATCTCACGAATTGCACGAATCTGAAGGCAGGCATGAGGAAGACCGTCAGAATGAGTGAGGTCATTTGTCGCGGGCGAGTCCGTGATGCCTCATCTGATCTCTCTTTGACTTCTGCCTTGTGATTCGTGCAATTCGTGAGATTCGTGGTTCCCAACTCTTCCGTCTTCTTTCGTGTGTTTCGTGGTTCAATTCCTGTCATGCCGCTAGTCGCTTACGCTTCGACCAGCAGCTTCTTGTCGATCTTGCCGTTGGGAGTCTTGGGGAGTGTGTCGCGGATCTCGACCTGCTGCGGGACCATGAAGTCTTCGAGGTATTGGCGGCAATGAGCCTGGACGTCGCGGGCGGTCAGCGTGCCGTTCGGTTGCAAGCGGATGACGGCTCGCACGGCCTGGCCCAGGACGGGATCGCTGACTCCGATGACGGCCGCTTCGGCGATGAGCGGGTGTTGGTGGAGCACGTCCTCCACCTCGCGCGGACTGACCTTTTCACCGCGGCTCTTGATGATGTCGTCCTTGCGGCCGACCCAGTACAAAAAACCTTCGTCGTCGGTGCGGAACAAGTCGCCGGTGTAGAGCCACATCTCGTGCGGAATCTTGCCGGGTCTGAGTCGCTTCGCCGTCTCTTCGGGAGCCTCCCAGTAACCCTTCATCACGTTCGAGCCGCGCACGACGAGTTCGCCGACTTCGTGCGGGCCCAGTTGTTGGCCGGACTCATCGAGAATCATCGTCTCGCAGTTCGGCATCGCCTTGCCCACCGAGCCGGTGCGGCGGTCGATCTCCTCCGGCGGCAGATAGCTGACCCGCTTGCATTCGGTCAGGCCGAACATCGAGAAGATCGTGACCTCGGGCAGCAGCCTGCGGAGTTTTTGAATGTATTCGACCGGGAAGGCGGCTCCCGTGTTGCTGAAGTAGCGCAGCTTCGACAGGTCGTACCTGCCGAGGTCCATCTGCAAGAGAATCGCGACGATGGTCGGCACGATCGGGAAGCCGGTGACCCCCTCCTGCACGATCTTTGCCAGAGTCGCGTGCGGGTACGTGAACGACTTTTCGAGAATCAGCGTGCCGCCGTAGTGGCAGCACATCAGCCACTGGTACAGGCCGTAGTCGAACGACAGCGGCAGCACGTTGAGCACGATGTCGTCGGGAGTGTTCCCCAGGTACGTCGTGATCGAGCGGTTCGCGGCGACCATGTTGTGATGAGTCAGCATCACACCCTTGGGGTTGCCCGTCGAACCGGACGTGTAAACGAGAGCGGCCAGATCGACGTCGATGCCGCGTTTGGCAGGCGGCTCGGTTTGCGCGGCGTGTTCGGCGACGAGGGCCGCCCACCCGGACAGGGGATGCGAGCAGTCTTGCAACTGAGGGTGGCACGCTCTGAGGCTTTGCGAAGGGCGTGATTTGTTGGACGATGCTTCGGCCACGCCCATCGATGACTCTGGGCGTGCCACACAACTCGAATCTTCCACGACGATGACGTGGCGCAGGTGAGGCGTCTCATTCCAACAGTTCTCGAAGCCGCGCAGGCGCTTCGTCTGGGCGATGAGTGCGGTCGCGCGGCAGTTGTTGAGCAGGTAGGTCAGCTTGTCCGGCTTGGTCGTCGGATTGGCCATGACGAACACGGCCCCGGCCTTGAGGACCGCCCACACGGCGACGGCCGCCTCCACCGAGTTGTCGAGAAAGATCACGACCCGGTCGCCACGCGCGATGCCGCGCGAGATCAGGCCCCGCGCGAGTTGATTGGCCTCCGTCTCGACTTCGCGATACGTGACGCGACGACCCTCGCAAACGAGCGCCACCTTGTCGGGCACGCGCGCGGCGGTCTGTTCGAGAAACTGTTCGAGCAGCATGGGGCGTCCTCTATGTTGGGGGTCAGGCACTCCAAATTTCAAACTGGGCGGGGCGAGATCGCGTTGCAAATCCAAGCGTTGTCC
>JANODP010000406.1:0-11924 GCA_031412755.1 Schlesneria sp.
GAGCCGGTTAGCAGCCTGTTGAACAAGGATTGATCGTGTGCCACGGCTGTGTCAGCCGTGCGGATTTTGTGAGATTATTGACCGCTCTCACGGCTGACACAGCCGTGGCACTCCTTTTTCAACGGGCTGTTAGGCTGCCACGCTGCCTTCGCGGCGGCTGTCGAGCGCGTTCCTGCCAGTGGTCACGTCACCGGACGGGCCGTGCCATTCGACATGGCCGGGCAACGCGAATCCCGCCGCCACGTCCAGCTCGTACCGCGAATCCTCCTCGGACTGGAAGCCGCTTCGCGTCAGGAAGTCGCTCACCGGTTGGTTGCGCGGTCCGACGACCAGCGGGGCGGAGAGCCTGTCGCCGCCATCGGCTTGCACCAGGTGGGCCAGCCCGTGGAGTGTCGCCTCTTCGACGCCTCGCCCCAACACCCGGCAGCTCATCAAGAGCGTGTCGAGTTGGAACGGCTCCCCCGCGCGGGCCGGGCGTTCGAGGATGCAGACCCCCACCAGCCCGTAGTCGCCGAAGCGATCCGACGCCTCGATCACCTGAATCTGGAAACGTTCGCCCAACGCCCCGAGCTCCGACGCCGACCGGCGCTTGAGCGACAGGTTGAACTGGTTCGTCTTCTGCGTCAGTTGGGCGACGCGCGGCAGGTCGATGTCGTTCGCCGCACGCATTGTGACCCGCAGCGACAACGACTGGAGATAAGAATGGAAGTCCCCCGCCGACTCTTGCAGCCGCTTTCGTTCCTGCTCCTGCTGCATCATCTGCGTCCGATTCTGATCTTCGGCCGTCAGTTGCGGAGCATCGAACCTCCATAAGCGCGAAATCACCGGCACGTACTGCGCCGCATCGACCGGCAGCGGAATCACGGTGACACCCGGCGCATTGGCTTCCATCTCCAGCCGGTTCGCGACGTCGTCGTCGATGAACACGAATGAATCGAGTCCGAGATTCAACTCCCGTGCGAGATCCTTCACGTTCTGCGACTTCGGCAGCCAGTTGATGCGTGCCGCCGCGAAGTCCTCACGCCGCAGGACCATCCCGGGATGCTGATCGAGAACCTTCCAGACATCTTCCGGTTCATTGCGGCTGACCAGCACCAGCAGTTGACCCCGCGCCTGGAGCGACTTGAGGTACTGCTGGAACAGACGGAAGCTGCGACCCGGATGATCGGTCCCCAGGTGAATCCCCTGCAATCCCTCTTCGGCAATCACGCCGCCCCACAGCACGCCATCCGCATCGACGGCGACGACCTTCGCCGGAGCGACCCGCCGCTGACGGACCAACCGGGCGATCAGAATCCCCAACTCGCGGTAGACGCTGGCGGAGTAAGGCGACCTCGCGATGACTTCGTGATCGGTCTGCCCGGCCGCCGCGACCCCGATCTCCTCGACGGCTCCGGCGAAATCGAGTTGTGTGACGCCGGTCAGCTTGGACAGTTTTTGATTCCACTCGGCCCGCAGTTCCTCGACCTGCCTGCGGTCCAGCGACACGAGTTTCGAGACGGCCGGTGGCAGAGTCCCGACCACCAGCGTGCCGTTGGCCTCCCGCGAAAACGTGGCGATCGCATCGAGCAGCGCGTCGGCCGAACTGGCCCGATCGTCGGCCAGCAAGTCCTCGGGCCGCGTCAACACAATGTTGAGTCCGGTCCGATTGCCTCGGAACAGACTGCCGGGAGACAGCAGTTCCTGCACGATCTGGTTGTAGCCAGCAAACTCGACCGTGAGGTTCAGGCGGAAGGCTTTCGCCCACAGCTTGAGGCTCGGCGCGATGGCCTCGGCCGTGAATGTCGCGGCAATCACGACCCGCAATTCGTCGCCCGTCGGCGCGGGAAGCTCGTCCGCACGACGAGCCAACGCCTGCGTCGCTCGGTCGTGATCGCACAGCGGCAGCAACTCGGGATCGCGCGGCAGGGGCTCGTCCGCTGAGGCCGCCGCCGGCGCTGCGAGGCGTTTCGATTCGACGAACCGCACGATGTCGGCGACCGACCGCAGACAAAACATGTCGGCCGCTCCGACCTCGATTCCGAATCGAGAATGGACTGCGGCGGCGATCCCCATCTGCCCCAGCGAGTCCCACTCGCCGATGTCGGTCATGCGGGAGTCGGCCGAGATCCGCTCCGCGCGGACATTCAACGAACTCGCCACAAGCTGGCCGACCGCCCGCTGGAGATCATCGGCTTGGACCGGAACCGGCGCCGGCTGGCGATCGCCCCGCCCGGCGGCCGCGCCCGGCGAGGTCGCGTCAGCAAATCGACGGCGCACGAACCGGGCCGGATTGCCGCTCCACACCTCACCCGCGGGAATGACCGTGTAGGGGAGCACGTTGCTGCACGGTTCCAGAATCGAATCGTCGCCGATCGTCACTCCGAGGGCGATGCGGCAATCCGCGGCCACCGTCACACGGCGACCGATCACGACCGGGTCTCGCGCGTAGGCCTGGCTGCCGTCCGGTTGGACCGTCAGCGAGTGACAGGAAATGTGCGTGTGGGCTCCGATGATCGTGTCGTCGCCGATCTCGGTCAGATCGGGGTCCCACAGCATCCCCCACACGTGAGCATGCCGACCGATGTTGTTCCGCGGCGCGTAGCCGCGAAACACCAGTTGCTGCCAATACGGAAGCATCTGCAGCGGCTGAGCCAGCGGCAGTGCCTGGAGCATCAGACCCTTCAGATAGAGCGACATCTGGGTCGCGAACCGGGCTCCGTGATCGCCGCCGTCGGAGGTCGACATGCGACTCGGGCAGCGATGGACCCAGACATAGAACGGGAGGCCGATCAGATAGCCCCACCCCAGGAACAGCACCAGCCACGCGAGATAGAACACCGGCGCGAGGACGATCGCCCCCCAGACCGGAAGCCGATGCAACAGCCCGGACCAGTACAGCAACCCCGCCAGCGATCCCGACGCGAGGGTCGCGTACGTCAGCAGATAGACAATGGCTTGAACGGAATTCGCGGGGCTGATGCGGTGAGTCTTTGACGATTCATCCATGAATCTGGGTCCCTGACGTCGTCGCCGACCAAGTCCGCTTGCAGGCAGTCTTGGAGAGCGCACGGAGTGCGCGCGGAATCACGGCCGGTTCCACCGACCTGCCACTGTCGGCAACGTCATCGGCGTCCCTCCCGCAGGGTCTTCATCGGACCGGGAACTCCCGGCGAACTCGTTCGTTCCGGCCGGTCGGTCCTGCCGGTCCCTCCGGTTGGGCAAGGTTTGCCGCCGACGTGCGGCCGGCGGAACTCCCTCGCGTCACACATACTGCCGAGCCTGCATGTCGGCCGCGGTTTCGTCGAGTTGATCCGCGCGGCGGACGTCTTCAACACTGCCGTCGGCGGCCTGATCTTCAGCCAGATGCTGACGCTCTACACCACCCCCGGTCGTCTACTTGGACACTCGATCCGTATCTCAGCCGTCGGCGTCCTCGCGTTCGGCGCGTTGGTGGTGCAACTCGGCTTCTTGAATCAGAGCCCGCGCGCGGGACTCGTCCTCCTGCCGGACGAGCACTTCGGACGTGGCCACCGGCAAGCCGGGGAACGGTTCATTCACTTCCGTGGCCGTGGCATGAATCCCTTCGGCGGCGAGCATGCTGCGTACAAGCTGGGCCTGCGTCACGGTGGCCGACGAGAAGACGACGACCAGGGAACGGTTGTTGGTCTCACTCATGATGATGGTTTCCTCTAGGAGGTGTTTGAAGGGCATCGGTCACAGCGACCGATTGAATATACGCCGAGGGCGGACGGCCGTCGATTCCGCCGGGCGTCTACTTTCGGATGCTGTTCGTCGGGTACTTCGAGGACATCACGTCGCGGCGGGGGATCGCGTGGCGATGCCACGACAGCCTGTCGCTGCGGACCTTTCTGCGGATCGCGCTGACCGAGGCGACGCCCGACCACTCCAGCCTGTCCAAGATCGGCGACCGCCTGCCGGTGGAGGTCTATGAAGAGGTCTTCGGATTCGTGCTGAAGCTGGTCCACGAACACGGGCTGCTGTCGGGGAAGACGGTCGGAGTGGACTCGACGTTGATCGAGGCCAACGCGGCGATGAAGTCGATCGTGCGGAAGGAGTCGGGCTAGGACTGGCGGGCCTACCTGCAACGTCTGGCGGCGGCCGAGGGACTCGAACTGAAGACGCGAGAAGAGCTGGCCCGCTTCGACAAGCAGCGGAAGAAGGACGGCCAGAAGACGGCGTCGAATGACGAGTGGCAGTCGAAGACGGACGCCGATTCCCGCATCATGAAGATGAAGGACGGCAGCACGCACCTCGCCTACAAGGCGGAGAACGCGGTCGATCTCGACACGGGCGTGATCCTCGCGGCCGAGATCACTCCGGGGAACATCGCGGACTCGGCCAGCGTGGTCGATACGCTGGATGTGGCCATCGCCACCGTGATCGATGTCACCGGTGAAGACCGCGTGCAGGAGGCGGTCGCGGATTAGACCGACGCGGCGGCCTGTTCTGTGGCGACGGCGGTCTTCTCGGTGGTCGCGGCGGCCTTCTCGGCGTTGCGGTGGATGGCACGCGTCCGCTCGGCCAGCGTTTGGGAGTGGACGCGGCGGAGGAGGCGTTCTCCGGCGGTCGTCAGTTCGACGTTGCGGCGTTCCAGGGCGGCTCGGGCCGTCGCGAGGCCCCGTTCGAGCGGCAGACCCTCGACCAAGTCGCCGTGCCAGATCCGCGAGAAGGACGGGATGTGCTTCGGGAGCAGCTCACCGTCCGGCAGGATCAGGCACATGACTCCCACGGACGTCCCGGTGTTGAACAGGCTGCCGATGGCGGTCTTCGTGTGGTCGCCGATGAAGCAGCCGACCTTCATCTCGCCCGAGTCGATCGACTCACCGGAGAGCGGGATTTTTACAGCGGAGTAGTCGTTCTTGAGATCGCTGTTCGTGGTCAGGGCACCGAGGTTCACCCACGGACAGACGTAGCTGTGGCCGAGAAAACCGTCGTGGTACTTGTTGACGTAGCCGTGCAGGATCGACTCTTCGATCTCGCCGCCGACGCGACAGACGGGTCCGATCGTCGTTCCCTCCCGCACGTTCGCGCGGAAGAGCTGCGATTTGCGGCCGACGTGGCACGGACCTTCCAATCTGGTGAAGGCCTGGATCATGGCGCCGGCGTCGATCGAGACCGGGCCCTTCCGGGCGTCGATGACGACGAACGGGTCGATGCTGGCGGTGGGGTCGACGAAGATGTTGTTCCGCTCGCCCAGCACAGCGACCTGCGGGCCGAGGTCGGCGGCCTGCGACGAGGAAAAAGTTCTGGCGGCGAAGTCGAGCCTAAGCTGCTCGGCGTTGCGATGGATCAGGTCCCACGGGTAACGGGCCAGCCCGCCCGGCGCGGTGACCCGGCGGCGCGTCCGTGCGATCTGCGAGAGGGCGTCGTCCCAGTTGTCTCCGGTGAGGAGCGGGAGTTCGAGCGGGTCGAGCGTCAGGAAGACGACCGAGCCGTCGATCACTCCGGCCGCATCGGGGTCGCAGAGGGGCAGCGTCTTCGGATCGGCGAGCCAGCGTCCGTTGAGAAGCAGCGTCGGCTCGGTCCCGAGCCAGTCGAGATCGTTGACGACTGCCTCGGGATGGTCTTCGCGATAGACCGCCGCCAGTTCGTCCCGCACAAACACGGCCCAGTCGTCGACCGGCAGGAACCGGACCGCCCGCTCCCGCGCCGAGAACTGCCCGCACAACAACTCGAACACGGGACGCAGCAGCGCGATCGGAGCAAAGCCCGGTGCGCAGTGGTCCTCAAAGATGGCGATTCGCATGACGAGGTTCCTTCCCTGGAACTGTGATGGCTCAACCGTGAGCCTTCGCCGGCGGGCGGACTTTAACCGCGACACGACATCCGGTGAAGACCGTTTCGGCGGACGAGTGGGGCGAGGGACTGGGGGCGAGGGGCGAGTAAGGAAACGACCTGCCACCTCGATCGGTCATTCCTTGGCAAACGCCAGTTCTTCTCTTCCTCCCCTCGCCCCTCGCCCCTAACCCCTCGCCCCTGAGGGGTGATCGAGGAGACGACCTGCCACCTCGATCACTCAACAATCACCAAACGCCACCCGGAAGGCGGCCGAGTTGTTGACGTAATGTTTGTACGTCGCGGCCAGTCGCTCTCGCTGGGCCTCGCTCAGCTCCCGGATCTGCCGCGCGGGGCAGCCGGCCCACAGCGTGTGGGGCGGAACGGAAATCCCCTCCATCACGACGGCCCCCGCGGCGATGAGAGCCCCCTCGCCGATGACGCAGCGGCTGAGCACCGTCGCTCCGATGCCGATCAACGCGCCGTCGCCCACGACCGATCCGTGTACGATCGCGTTATGGCCCAGCGTGACTCGATTACCGAGGATGCAGGGATGGCCGAAATCGACGTGCAGGATCGAACCGTCCTGCACGTTCGTTTCCTCGCCCACTTCGATCCACTCGAAGTCGCCGCGGAGGACGCAGCCGTACCAGATCGAGCTGCGGGCCTTCAGCCGGACTCGCCCCAAGACGACCGCGTTGGGGGCGACCCACGCTGAGGGGGCGATCTCAGGCCGCGAGTTGATCGCACGCCAGTCCCAGTGGACGTCGGGGTAGGGGACGGGCGGCTCGGGCGGGAGTGACTCGTCGAGCAGCGGCCAGTTTCGCAGAATGTCGTCGTCTGAGTTCGCCGCACCGTCCGCCATGAGATCCCTTTTTCTTTCGCATCGGGTCAGTCAGCCGTCACCATGCAAAGCCTAACGAATCAGAAATCGAACCGCATCGTCAGCCGGGCCACCGCGTGGTGGCTGATGCTCGCGCTGGCCGTCGGTTGCCGCGAGCGAGTCGCCGTCGAGCCGGCCGATTCCACGCCGGTTGCTTCCGCGCGGGTCGACAACTCGCCCAGCGAGCCGTTCGATGCCAACCTCGACCTGCTGCTCGAACGGATTGGCGACCGGTTGGGCCTGATGCCGGCGGTCGCCCGGTACAAATGGGAGCACGATCGACCGATCGAAGACCCCGAGCGAGAACGTTCGCTGATCGAGCGCTTCGTGAACGACGCCCAAACGCGCGGCATCGATGCCGACTGGTCGCGCTGTGTCATCGTCGCCCAGATCGCCGCGGCACGTCGGGTTCAACAGGACTGCTTCGAGCGTTGGCGAGCCTCGGCACCCGAGCCGGGCGACCCGGTGCTCGATCTTCAAACCGAACTGCGGCCGCGCATCGAGCGAGTCACCACCGAGTTGATGGAGATCCTGGTGAGACTGGAGTCTCATCGAACGAGCGCCGCTTTTCGCGAGGTCTTCCCCGCTCGAACCGACGCGCTGGTCACTCGCGAAGCAATCTCAGACGAGGTCCGGCAACTGGCCATCTCGCCCTGGATCGAACGCGGGGACCGAGCGGATTCAGACGGGAAGCCCTGACGCCGCAGCGCGGTCTCGCATCGTCGATGTCACGTTCGAGCGGGGCTATTTCCACTCACCGAGTTCGGCGGTCGTGGTCTTCTTCTCGCCATCGCGGGCGTAGAGGACGCGAATCTTGTCACCAGGCTGATGCACGCCGATCTGTTCGACGAGTTTCTCGAAGTTGTCGATCGGGACGTTGTCGAATTCCAGAATGACATCGTCCACCTGCAACCCCGCCCTGTCGGCTGCCGATCCGGGGACGACCTCCCCAATGGGCAGTCCGCCGTCGCCAACCTCGCGCGACGGCTTCACTCCGAGTTGCGCGGGCCCGCGCTCGACGACAGACCCGGGCAGAGCGGCCTTCAGTTCGGCTAGTGCCTCGTCAGAGATCCTGGCTCCCTTGATGACATACAACGCGGACCGAAACTGAAACTGCAACGGGACACGAAAGTCTTCGATCCGGCGCAGGTACTTCAAACCGTCATCGCCCCCGGCCCAGTGCCGGTTGATCATGGCGGACTTGATCGGAGGAGGTGCCGCATCGTCTGCAGGATCTTCTTCGGACACGAATTGCACCACACCACCGAGCTTGCGAAAGGACGCCACGGCCCGACGACGACGGACGGCCGAGACGGTTTCGATGGCGGCCTCGGCCCGAGACACCGCCAGCACGTTGTCGCTCTGAACGAGCGCATCATACGTGGATTCGACGGCTTCAAAGGTCTCATCGTCGCCGTCGCGGTGAAGCTGTCGCAGCAGCTCGAAGGCGCGAACCGAGGCCTCGGCGCTGCCGGTTTGGGCCAACCCGGCCAGGAACGGGACCACCGTCACTCCGCGGGAAACCAGTCTCTGGGCAGCCGCCTCTCGAACGCGAAACTCCGCATGTTCGAGCGCCTTCAAATCGGCCACCAGGTTCTTTCGCTCCGCCTCCGGCGTCACGGTGGCGGAGCCGGGACTCGCCGGTGCCGTCGGCTCTGCCAGCCACAGACCACTCAGGACAATCAGCAATTTCCAGGACATCGAATTGTTCTCCCGTGGCCACTCGCGAACGAGCGCTGTGGCCGCCACTGGCTCATCGTCTCAGAAAGAGACTCGCTCGGCTACGTCGAAATGGCCGGCCACGGCCCCCCCTCGCTGCAACTGCCAGACCGTCCATAGCGTTGCAGAATGGTCGTCCGCCGATATAATCCCGCCCTTCGGTTGATGGAGCAAGATAGGCTGGGATGTTGGACCGCGAGGTTTGTTTAGGAAACTCGTGCCGTTCCAGTTTCTTTTTTTCGACCCGTACGAAAGGTTGAACCGACTGTGTTGAAGACGCCGGAACCCGTCAATGTTCGCGCCATTCTGACAAACAAGGGACAGATGACCGCCGAGGAATTCGCGCAACTTCGTCGCGCGGTCGCCTCGGATCAGGTCGTTCAAGCTCGTCAAGACATTGAAGCCTTGTTGCGAGACGTGGAAGCTGGAGGATCATCCGGGCAGGTGGTTCACGCTGGAATTGGAGCCTATCTGCTCGCCCAGCACGCGGTTTGCGAGCGATTGCTGTCGGGCGTTTCCGGAGATGGAACGGCCCTGTATGTGCTTGGTCTGGCGCTGCTCTCGCTGGATCGCCCGAAGGATGCGGAAGCCAAGTTTGCCGCAGCCGCCAAGGCGGGATACGACCCGGTGGAATGCACGCTCAAGCGAGCCGGATCGCTGCGCTTGCAGGGCAAGTTGCCCGAGGCGGAAGCCGCGCTCAAGCAGTCCGGTTTGGAAGGGGCGCGCCGGGCCGATTACTCCTACCAGATGGGTTGCATTCTCTCTGATCGCGGAGACACCTACGGAGCGATCGAGTACTTTGAGCGCTCCGTGGATATGGATCCCCACCATTCGCAGGCGCTGTTCCGCCTGGCCAGCGAGAATGCCCTCTACGGAAACGACGACGAAGCGATCCGGCTGTACGAGCAATCACTCAGCCGGCCTCCGTTCCACATCGGCGCCCTGCTGAACCTGGGGCTGTTGTACGAGGACAAGGGGAACTACGCCGCGTCCGCCTTTTGTTTTCGGCGAATCCTCGCCCACGATCCGACTCACGCCCGTGCCTTGATGTACATGAAGGACATCGAAGCCACGAGCGAGATGTACTACGACGACGACTCGGCCCGCAATCAGGCTCGGCTGGCGCAATTGCTCAGCCGGCCGGTGACGGACTTCGAATTGTCGGTGCGCAGCCGCAATTGCCTCGCCGGGATGAACATCATCACGCTGGCCGACCTCGTCAAAGTGACGGAAGCCGAGTTGCTCGAAGGCAAGAACTTTGGTGAGACCTCACTGGTTGAGATTCGCGAACTGATGGCCGCGCACGGATTGCAGATCGGACAGGAGTTGCAGCCGACGGGTTCCAAGGATTCGGTTTGGGGATCAGGCCCAGGCCTGGGCCTGATCTCGCCGGATCTTTCTCCCTTGGAACAGGCCATGCTGGCTCGTTCCGTCTCGGATCTGAACCTGTCCGTCCGGGCACGCAAGTGCATGGCGCGGCTGGGCATCACGTCACTCAGCGAATTGGTGACACGGACACCCGACGAACTGCTGGCGACGAAGAACTTCGGCGTGACTTCGCTCAACGAAATCCGACAGCAGTTGGGCGAGTTGAACCTGAAGCTGCGAAACGACTGACCGCCGCAGGACGATTGGTACGGACGGCCTCTGACGGAATGGAGTCCCGCCGTGGTGAAGTCTCGGGCGAACGAATCGAACCTCCGCTCCGGCACCCCGCCCCCCGACAGATCGTTGGGAGTCTGGGTGCCGTTGGCATTGGTGCTGGTCGGAACGGTTGCCGCCTTTCAGTTCGAGCCCGCGCGCAGCCGACCGCCCGACATGCAGATCGCCACGCGACGTCCCGCCGTGGCCGCTGCGAAGCGAGTCGTCTCACCGCGACCTTCGACGGACGCGGCCTCGCGATCGGCGTTGATCCGAGTCAACGTCACCCCCGGCGGAGACGACTCGTTTCAGTTGGCGGTGACCGGCGAATACTCGATCCGCGCGGTCGATTCGACGCGCGAGTGGTCCCGGGGGGACGGGCTGTCCAGCAGCAGGGTCGAGTCCACCAAGCAGGGCCTCAAGATCGGCCGCTCGACGTTTGCGGCCACCCGGCTGGAAGTCGTTCCGAAAACGGAGCCGGCCATTCGAGTGAACGGACACTTGTATCGCGGCACCGTCCGGCTGTTCCGTCGCACCGACGGGCGCGTCTCCGCCGTGAACGTGCTGCCGGTCGAGGAGTATCTCGCCAGCGTCATCGACTCCGAGATGCCCGCCAGTTTCCCCGAGGCCGCCCGCCAGGCGCAGGCCATCGTCGCTCGAACCTACGCGCTCTATCAGCAGGAGCACGCCGATCCGGCCTCGGTCTACGATCTGTTTGCCTCGCAGCGCAGCCAGAAGTATCTCGGGGTCGAGTACACCGACGCCTCGGGGCGCCGACTGGCGGGCGAAAGCGCATCGAGTCGGCGTGCGGCGGCCGACACGCGCGGCATCGTCTGCCAGCATCGAGGTCACTTGTTCTGCACGTACTACTCGGCCTGCTGTGGCGGACAGACCACGAACGGCAGCGAACTGTTCGAGGATGCCGCTCCGATTCTGAGGTCGGTGCCGTGCGAATGGTGCCGTGAATCGACCTATTATCGCTGGTCGGCCGATGTCGGCCGGCAGGACTTGCTCCGCGAACTGAAGGGACTGCGGTCGCTCTCCACTGTGGCGTCGATTCAACAGACCGCCGGCCCCGGTGGCGGATTGATCTCACGGTTCCGGATCAGCGATGGCAGGCAAAGCCTGGCGGTGAGCGGTGTCGAACTGCGCGATCGGCTTCCCGCCGGAACGCTGCGCAGTCCGCACTTCAGTCTGACACTCAAAAAGGATGTCGTGCGGGTTGAAGGACGCGGCCACGGGCACGGCGTCGGCTTCTGCCAGTGGGGGGCGAACGGTCAAGCCCGCGCCGGCAAGTCGTGCTTCGAGATCGTCCGCCACTACTATCCGGGCGTGGAACTGATCGCGATCGAATGAGGCGGCGGCGCATTTCATCGTGGAGGATGGGCACTCTTGCCCGTTCCGCTTGAAGCATCAGGCCCGCTTGAAGCCTCAGGAACGGACGGGCAAGAGTGCCCATCCTCCAATCTCAAATGCGGAAGAAGATCCGCTGGCGATAGAGCCACCAGACGAACAGCCAGAAGCAGAGCAGGATCAGATTGGCTTTGACCAGCGGCGCGCAGTTTTCGCCGAGTGCGTTGAACAGTCCCGCGCCGAAATGACGCTGCAGCGAGTCGCCCGTCCAGTTCTTCAAGAGCTGTGACATGACGTACAGCGCGATCGAGTTCATCCCCGCGACCTTCAGCGGCCACGACCAGGCCTTCGCGCCGAGACCATCGATCACCCCGTAGAAGCCGGCCAGCATCAGCAGCGTCCACCCCGTGCTGTACAGCGCCCAACTCGGCGTCCAGATACGTTTGACCGCCGGACAGAAACCAAACTCGTTCAAGGCCCAACCCGCGGCGAGGCAGACCAGTCCCGACGGGATCGAGGCTGCGGCCGCGGCCGCGCTCGCCGCGCTTCA
>JANODP010000407.1:0-11027 GCA_031412755.1 Schlesneria sp.
CCCGACCTTGGGACCCCGGACCCCGCCGCTGCGGTTTTATTTTTGGCGTGCCTGACCCCTGACGCGCCGTTCTCTGCGACAAGTCGTATACAATCGCGACCACCGTTCCTTGCAGGAGTTTCTCATGCCGATGCCGCTCACCTCACGACGCCATTTCCTGCAGGCCGCTACGGCGGGAGCCTGCCTGATTCCCTACACCTGGACCAGCGGCGCGGAAGAGGCGACGAAGCCAAAGGCCAAAAACGACCGACTGCGGATCGGCTCGATCGGCATGCGGTATCAAGGCTCGGTCATCGCGGACAAGGCGCAGGAGTTCGGCGACATCGTGGCGGTCTGCGACGTGGACCGGCAGATTGCCGAGAAGGCGAAAGCTCAATTCGGCGGCCAGGCCGACATCCACGAGGACTACCGAGAATTGCTCGCGCGGCCGGACGTGGATGTCGTCACCATCGGTACGCCCGATCACTGGCACGCGCAGATGCTGATCGACGCCTGCCGGGCGGGCAAGGACGTCTATTGCGAGAAGCCGCTGACACTGACCGTCGCCGAGGGCCAGCGCATCATCGAAGTGGTTCGCGAGACGAAGCGGATCGTGCAGGTCGGCACGTGGCAGCGGAGTGATTCGCGATTTCGACTCGCCTGCGAACTGGTGCGGTCCGGCCGCATCGGCCGCCTGCAAAAGGTGACGGTGGTTCTCGGGAAGAATGTCGCGGGAGGACCGTTCACGCCGCAGCAGCCACCGACTCATTTGAATTGGAACCAATGGCAGGGACCAACGCCCGACGTGCCGTACATTCCCGAACGGTGTCACTACACGTTCCGTTGGTGGTACGAGTACTCGGGCGGGCAGATGACCGATTGGGGCGCGCATCATGTGGACATCGCGCAGTGGGCGATGGGGACGGAACACACGGGGCCCACCCGGATCGAGACGACCGCCCGGTTTCCGCAAGTCGAGAACGGCTACAACGTGGCGCTCGACTTTGACGTGAAGCTGACCTATGCGAACGGCGCCGTGATGGAGATCAAGGACACCGACCGCAACGGCATCCTCTTCGAGGGAACGGAAGGCCGCCTGTTCGTGAACCGCGGCACCGTGTCCGGCAAACCGGTCGAGGATCTCGTCACGAAGCCGCTGCGCCGCGAGGACTTTTCGCTGTACGACCACGACAACCTGGCGCGCCCCGAACGCGCGGGGAAGCTCGATGCGATCATCAACCACATGGGCAACTTCTACGACTGCGTCGTCAGTCGCCAGCCGGTGCTGGCCGATGTCGCGAGCCAGCATCGCTCGGTCAGCGTGTGCCATCTCGCCAACATCTCGATGCGCCTCGGTCGCCCGCTGACGTGGAACCCCGATCAGGAACGGTTCACGGACGACGCGGAGGCCACTCGCTGGCTGAGCCGCGACCGGCGACAAGGGTTCGAGTTGGGTTGAACGTTCGTCAACGGACTCTCACGACCAGACATCTCAGTAACCATCGATGCGGCGACGGTTTCTAGGATTGCGACTGGTTTCATTCGTCGTCTCCTTCAATTCGTCGAACCTCTTCCATTCGAGAAAGGCTGGGGGATTCGACGAATTGAAGGAGACGACGAATGGGAATTCCCAAATCTGGAAACGGGTTGGCCTGGATTATTCAGGGCCTCCTCAGGCAGGGTTCGTGTGCGACTGCGAATAATCCGGGCAAAGGCATGTCGCGAGTCGTCTGTTGGCATCGCGGCCCAACAAAAAAAAGAACCACCAGCGATTCCAGAACGGAATCGCTGGCGGCTGAAAGCGTCGGGGGGAGACGACTTTCGGGGGCAGTCACTCAAGATTCATCAAATGGTCAGGGCGAGGTGGGAAGGTCGTTCACCTTGTTCAGCGTGATGGAATCGACGATCAGGTCGGCAATGACGATGCCGGTCAAAATCACCAGTGTCGGATCGACGGCCCCGAACTGACCGCGAGCTCCCTTGTCGCCCATCACCAGCAGGGCATGTTCCTTGGCGGCCGGTGGTGCGGTTTTCTCAGCCCAGACGCGGAAGACCCCTTCCGTGTTGCCGGAGGCGACCTGATAGACGCCCCCCTTCATGTTCTTGAAGGAGTACAAACCTTCCTTGTCGGTGACGGTCTTGCCGACTTCGGTCTTGCCCTGTCGGACCGTGACCTGGGCTCCTTCGAGCACCTTGCCGGCGTGATCGACGACGCGGCCCGAGAACGTTCCACCCGTCGTCAGCGCCACGTCGGGGACGGCGGCGGCCCGCGTCGATTTGGTGGCGGCGCGAGCCGGGGATTGAGGCCCATCGGCCATCAACTGGGCCTGCGGGAACACCATGCTCAGTGTGGCGAGGCTCACCGCCGCGCCCTTTACGAAGCGAAATCCATTCATGCTTTCCTTCTCTTTCTTGGGTTGAAGCGATCAGCCTCGAAGTGAACAAACGGGAATTGACGGACAGGATTCGCACACCGCGAGGGCCGCTGACACGACCACAAACCGGCGAACGGGAAACGTGAGTTGAAGCAATCAGAAATGAAAGTCGATGGGAGACGGTCAAAGCGGGGCGGAGTATAGCCACGGTCCAAATCGGGTCAATTGGACTTGTGGCTGCCTCGAATGAATCGCGACTTTTTCGGGAGAATTCTCCGGAGTTCGCCGCAAACCGGCAGATGCCGCCGGTGACGCGCAACGAATCGGCCGCGGGAGGGCAGCAGAGTCGGGGTGTGCGCACGATGGTTGCGTGAGGAACCGCGCTGCGGCACGTCGCGAAGATTTCTCAAGCCGTCAGTTCGGCGATCGGCTCACCGTAGGGGAGGATCGGCATCGGCCGGCCGCGAAAGTCGGGGAACGAGCGGTCGTAGTCGATACCCAGGTGGCGGTAGACCGTGGCCCACAGATCATTCGGTGTCAGCGGGCGATCTTTCGGATGCTCGCCCTTGGCGTTGGTCGAGCCGATGACCTGGCCGGTTCTCATCCCGCCGCCCGCCAGCAACACGGACATCGCCTGTGGCCAGTGATCGCGGCCCGGCTGCATCACTCCCGTCTGGCTGCCGATGACGTTTGAGATGCGCGGCGTGCGTCCGAATTCGCCGGTCACCACGAGCAACACCTTCTTGTCGAGACCGCGTTCGTACAGGTCTTCCACAATGGCCGAGATCGCCCGGTCGTAGAGCGGCAGCCGGGCTTGCAGGTCGTCGAACATGTGGCAGTTCACGGCGTGCGAATCCCAGTTGTACGTTCCCTGCTTGAGGAACGGGATGCCCGACTGATACGGGTTCTCCAGCACCATCGTCACGAACTTGCAGCCCGCTTCGACGAGCCGTCTGGCCATCAGAGCCCGCTGCCCCCACACGTGGCGGCCGTAACGATCCCGCGTTTCGTCGGATTCGAGCGTCAGGTCGAAGGCCCGTCGCGCGGCGTCGCTCGTCAGCAGACCCATCGCCCGGTCGTTGAACTTGTCGATCGAGGACATCAAGCCCGAGGCATCCGCCTGGCGACGATACTGATCGAAGTTGGCCAGCAGTCGCGTTCGATCGTCCAGTCTCCCGGTCGCCTCGATCGTCGGGGCGAGGTTGGGAATCTTGAAGTCCTTCGGCGTGGGATCACCCACCACGAAGAACGGAGTGTAAGCCGCCCCGAGATACGCGGAACCCATCGCGAAGACATCGACTCCCTGCCGGCCGTTGTCCGCACCGCAGACGTAGTTCGGCACGCCGACGTCACGGTTTTCGAAAGTCTTCGCGACGATGGAGCCCACCGCGGGCGAGTCGTTCACCGTATCGACCGGCGTCTTCGGATCGCGTCCCGTCATGAGCCGCTTGTGCCCGCCACCGTGATCCGAAAAGTTGTGGGCGATCGAACGGATGATGTTGAACTTGTGAGCGATCTTCGCGTGCATCGGCAGCAGGTCGCAGACGTCCAGTCCGGGAACGGTTGTCGGGATGGAAGAGAAGACACCGCGATAGTCGCTCGGTGCCTCCGGCTTCATGTCATACGTTTCCATATGGGGCGGCCCGCCCGGCAGCCACAGGAAAATGACTGACGTGTCCTGCGGCAATTCCTGCCGGTTGCCGGCCGGCTCGGCAGCGGAGGCTCTCAATCGGAAGAAGTCCGACAGCGTGAGTCCACCCATTCCCAGAACGCCTGCACGCAGAAACTCACGACGCAACACGGGGCCGGCGCAGTGACGAGAAGCTGATGTCATCGAAGCATCCTACTCGGGTGGGTTAGTCAGGCGGGATTACAGGCGGGATTGCAGGCGGGAACCAACGGGGCGGGATTATCGGCATCCGTGGTCGGACGTGTCAATTCATTCGGATGGATCGGCCCGTTCGACGACGGAGATTGAACATCATTACAACGCTCTCAACAGAGGCAGCTCATCAACGGCGCGCCAAACTCACGCCAGCGGCCACTCTGACCCCGTCTTGACAGAGGTGGAAGGCGTTCCTAGATTCCCGCGCCGTTTGAACTCTCGCCTCTGTTGGCTGCTCTGCGCGAAGTTCTGTCAGGCAACAGGACGTTGCCGAAATGACTGGGCCGATCGCAGCGATTATGCCGACAGTGACTGCTGAGTCAGAGTTCCCGACTTGATGATCCGAACACGCTCGGATGCGAAAGGAATCGCAGATGACGTTCACGCTGTCCCTGGCTGCTGCTGACAAACCGGCTGCTGCTGACAAACCCGTCCCGTTCATCGACCTGGTCCCTCAGTTTCAGGCGATGTCCGCCGAAGTGATGGCGACGGTCGAGAAGGTCTTCACCGAACAAAAGTTCATCCTCGGCGATGAAGTCGCCGGACTGGAAGACGAGATCGCGGCCTATTGCGACTCGCGCTTTGCCTTCGGGTGCAACTCGGGCACCGACGCGCTGATCATTGCGCTGCAGGCGCTCGACATTGGCGAGGGAGACGAAGTCATCACGACTCCGTTTTCGTTCTTCGCCACGGCCAGTTCGATCTGCCGGGCCGGGGCGACTCCCGTCTTCGTCGACATCGACCCCGAGAGCTTCAACATCGACGTTCACGCGATCGAAGATGCCATCACACCGCACACCAAGGCGATCATGCCCGTTCATTTGTTCGGGCAGTGCTGCGACATGGAGCCGATCTGGCGACTGGCTCAAAAATACCGGCTGCACATCGTCGAAGACGCCTGTCAGGCGATCGGAGCCGAATACCGGGGCCGCCGCGCGGGTGTTCTCGGCACCGTGGGCTGCTTCAGCTTCTTCCCAACGAAAAATCTGGGCGGAGCGGGAGACGGTGGCATGATGACCACCGACGATCCCGAACTCGCTCCCAAACTCAAGCGGTTGCGGGTTCACGGAGATGTCGGCCAGTACGAGCATCTCGATCTCGGCATGAACAGCCGGCTGGATGCCCTGCAAGCCGCCGTGCTGCGGCTGAAACTGAAGAAGCTCAACGATTGGACGGCTGCGCGGCAGCACAACGCCCAGCGTTACGGCGAACTCTTCCGGCAGGCGGGCATTCTCGATTCGATCTCGCTGCCAAAGATCCAACCCGAGCGGCGACACGTCTTCAATCAGTACTGCATCCGGATCAAGCACGGTCAGCGCGATCACGTGATGCAGCAGTTGAAGGCCCACAAGATCGGCTGCGCGGTCTACTATCCCAAGCCGCTGCACCTGCAAACCTGCTTCAAACATCTGGGCCATCGCCCGGGGGACTTTCCCAAAGCCGAAGCGGCCTCACACGACATCCTCGCGCTGCCGAGTTATCCCGAACTGCCGGTCTCGGATCAGGACCGGGTCGCGGATTGCCTCGCCCAGATTTGCAAAGCGGCGCGCACCGATCAACGACAACGCCGCGCGGCGTGAGGCTGTTGCTCGTCGAATTCCCGCAGCCCGGTCTCAGGCAGACCGGGCTGTTTCGTTGCGTGAGTCGGCCGCGGCGGCTCGGACCCCCGGGCCGCACAGTCTGCCCGGTCTCCGCATGCGACAAACCGCTCAAGGCCCGCACAATCGGCAGTCGATACTAGCAGACACGCCCCGGCACACGGAGGCATTGCGCGACGAACGTCTCATCACAGGCAGGAAGCCGACATGGAAGAAACTGCGACGCCCGCATCGGTTTCGATGCGGGCTGCACCCAAAGTTTCGGCCGCGAAGTCGCATCGGTCGCCCTCGGCTCTCCGTTCGTGGATACCGCGTCCGGCCTATGTCGCGATCACCTTCGTGCTCCTCCTGACCATCGGCTGGGGAGCTTTCAGCATCATCGGACGTCAGACGCAGTCGGACGAGGATGACGAACTGGCGGATCTCGGAAGTTTTGAAGAGGAATCAGCCTCCGTCGGTGAACCGGATCCTTCCGCCAAACCGTGGCCGGGAAGTTCGTCGTCACGAGACATCGCATCTCGCACATACGGTGAGCGGGCGAATCCCTGGCAGGTTTCGCCGCATCCCGGTTCCAGCGAACTTCCCGCCCTGTTCGCCGCACCCGACAACTCTCCGGCGAGTTTCGAACGAACGCTCTTCGACGCAGGCAGAAATCATCAGACAACCTCGGGTGCGTGGTTGATCGGCACGATCGAGGCGGATGACGCACCGGGGCGAATCTCGGTTCCCGCGCGCGTCTCGCAAGCCGCCGCCGATGGACCTCTGCTTCGGTAGGCGGCGAAGTCGGAATCTTGTTCTGCAGGGTGAGCGACTCATGTACGAACGGCACTGGCGACTCAATCGAGCTCCCTTCGGTCACGACCGAAGTGCCGGGTCGTTCTTTGCCGGCAGTTCGCACCACAATGCCGTGCTCAAACTGCGCTACCTGATCGATCATCGCCGCGGCCTGGGCCTGTTGGTCGGTGCCAGCGGCTCGGGCAAGACGCGGCTGCTCGATGCCGTCCTGCAACCAAACAGTACTGCGGCCTCTCCGGTCGCGATGGTCGTCTATCCGCAGATGTCTCCCGTGGAACTGCTGAGTTACATCACCGGCAAACTGCGAGGCGAAAGCGCCGGCACGACGCTGGACTCGATGGATGTCGTCCTCGGGCGGCTGGAAGATTCCCTGCGAACGCTGACCTCAAGCGGTCGGACTCCGATCATCGTCATCGACGACGCGCATGCGATTTCGGATCGGCAGGTCCTGCAATCACTGCAACTGCTGCTCAACTTTCAGCAGTCCGACGGGATGGATTTCACGCTGATCCTGGCCGGCCAGCCGGAACTGGTGGGAGTCGTCAAGCGACTGCCGCAGTTGGACGACCGCGTCGCGATACCCTGCGTGCTGCAACCGCTGTCATCGACCGAGACGGCGGACTACATCCGGCATCGCCTGCAGGCCGCCGGTGCGACGAAGCCGATCTTCAGCGAGGCGGCGCTCGTCGCGATCCACGAGTTGTCGGGCGGCCTGCCGCGCCGCATCAACCGGCTGTGCGACTTCGCATTGCTCGTCGGGTACGCGGAAGAGTTGACGGCCATCGACGTCGAACAGGTCGAGGGCGTATACGCCGAATTGAACCTGACCCGGGCCGCGTAAAGAAGAGATCAGAAGTCAGAGATCAGAAGTCAGAGAAGAGAGGTCCGCAGGCAGAACGGCAGAAATCAGCACGACAAGACGCGGGGTTTGAATTTCTCTGACCTCTGACCTCTGGCTTCTGACCTCTGCTTCTCACGCCGCGGACCGGCGGCGGCGAGTCGCATACAGGACCGAGTTCTTCATTTTTCCGGTCGCTTCAATCGCGCCGATCTTGCGCAGGCAGTACACCATCTTCTGGGCGAGCCAGCGGGGAATCTCGGCCTGCGCCGCCAAATCGGCCGACGTGAAGGGCGACGAGAGTGACTTGGGCAGCAGCGCGGCGAGATCCTTCGTCGTCCGGAACGTGTGTGTCGAGTGAACCTCTCTCAGCATGCGATCCTCGATCTTGAAGTCGGGTCCGTTGAAACGGCGCTTGCGATGCGCGACGCGGTGCTCCTCCTGCTCGATCATCACGATTTCTAAGGTCAGTCGCGGATGAGGAAACACGTCGCCGAAGTGGACGAGTTCCTCGAACACGTTCAGGATCGAACGACGCAACGGACTGTATCGCGAACTGACAATCTCACCGTTCGCCGTCTCGCGCCGCACGATGTAGGTGCGCGCGGCCAGCGGCTTGACGATCGTCACCCGATATGACTGAAGCAGGGCGGCGACCTTCGCGCGAATCGCCGACAGCGACGCGCGTTGAATCTCGATCAGGCGACCACAGACGACGGCATCAATCCAGTAGTCGCCGACGCGCACTTCCTGCTCGCCCGACGGGCCGCCATACAACGCCTTCAACTGGCGGTGAAGAGTCGATTCCATGAGCCGCGGCATCCGGGACAGACGACGGTCACCAAACAAGGCGACCGCCCCGAGGGCACGAACTCGGGACGGTCGTCAACGATTGGGGCGGATGCTAGACACGAACCGGAATCGGGTCGAGATCAATTCAATCTCAACGGGTTCTGACTCGTCCCTGTCGTCCTACAATTCCGGTTCCTTGACTGGAATCTGGTTCGGCGCGACGGGGACCGTCTCCTCAGCTTCGGATTTCGGATGAGGTGCCGGTGGCAAATGAGCCTTCTGCTGCGCACCGACATGCTCCTGAATCCCTCGAATGTCGGTCGGTCCGTCGGCGCACAGGTCGTTCAGCGAGACCTGCACGTCCGGTTGACGGTACGACGATCCCGCCGACCAGGCTCGGCACGACTGATGGCCCACGTACCCGTAACTCTGGTCGAGGCTGCGGATCGCAAACGCGAACTCCTTCAATTCCTTATCCACCGCCGTGGAAGCCATGTTCAGGCCGACCACAGCCCCCAGAACTCCCAGGGTTCCCACCGTGACCGCCTCTGCCGACAGAATCAGTCCCTGCTCATCCTGCCACAAATCATTGACCAATTGCATGTTGTGCCTCGCTCTCTTGACTGACCTCCGAGAACGCCGACCTCCGGCGCTCAACCGTCCGCCGAGTTCAACCGTCAAGTAGCGGTTGCAGCGGTTGTGCCGATTGTAGCGATTGTAGCGATTGTAGTAAATACAGGGTGTTTGGGATATTTGGGTAGATTCGTTGACGAGTCGATTTCGCGCTCTGGTTCGGAGACCGAGCCGAATCTCCGCCCACATTTCTTTCAGGAACGGCTGAGAATTTCGAGGGACACCAATCCGAAGCGAGAGCGAGGAACAGCGGTCCGACTTCCTCTTTCACGTTTCGAGCTGGTGGGCTCGAGCATCGTCAACGGCCCTGGAATGGCGGAGCCAACCTCCGCTCCGCCTGCTCACCAACGACTGGGCGATGGCGGAAATCCAGTCCCGCCGCCGTCGCCGTTGCTTGCCCGAGGCACTTTCTCAAGGCATCATCTCGCCTCGCCTGTCCCTTCGACCCGTGATCGACATCTCAAGACGAGAGGCCACCTCCATGCAGCGGTCTGTGTTTTACAAGCTGTTCGCGATGATGTTTCTGGAGTTCTTCATCTGGGGCGCGTGGCTGCCACTGATCTTCGGCTACCTGCCCGCCCTGAAGTTCGATGCGTTTCAGCAGTCGCTGATTCTGAACGCCTTCCCCGTGGCCGCGATTCTCGCGATGTTCTTCAGCAATCAGTTCGCGGACCGAAACTTTGCCGCCGAGAAGTTTCTGGCGGTCAGTCATCTGATCGGTGGGCTGTCGATCCTGGGCTGTGCGTTTGTCACCGACTTTTGGTCGTTCTTCCTGCTGATGCTGGTCCACTGCATCTTCTATGTGCCGACAATTTCGATCACGAATTCGATTGCCTTTGCCAGCATGCAGGATGCGCAAAAGGAATTCGGCATCGTCCGCATGGGTGGAACCATCGGCTGGATTGCCGCAGCGTGGCCGCCCGTCTTCATTCTGGTCGATTGGGCCAAGGTCCAGGCAACGGGGGCGACGGGTTTGAAAGCCTGGCTGGACGCGGTGTTTGCCTCGGGCTTGGAGGGACAAGCGCTTCAGGACGCGACGAAGTGGACGTATGTCGTGGCTGGCGTCGCCTCGCTGCTGCTGGCCGTACTGAGCCTCACGCTGCCTCACACCCCCCCCAAGCCCGCGGCGGAAGTCGGCGATGGGTTGGCGTGGGTCAAATCACTCAAGCTGCTCGCCCATCCGTTCGTGTTTGTGTTGTGGCTGGTGACGTTCGTCGATTCGTTCGTCCACAACTGCTACTTCAACTGGACGGGACGCTTCCTGCCGACGGTGGGCATTCCCGGCAACTGGGTTACACCCGTGATGAGCATCGGCCAGGTCGCCGAAATCCTGACAATGGCCGTGCTCGGCACATGCCTGAAAACGCTGGGATGGCGCACCACGATGATCATCGGCATCCTGGGCCATGCGGCACGGTTCGCGATCTTTTCATTCTGCGGGATGCCCGAGTACGCATGGCTGATCGTGACGGTCAATGTCTTGCACGGCATCTGCTATGCGTTCTTCTTCGCGACGGTCTATATTTTCGTCGACGAGTACTTCCCCAAGGACGTGCGGACGAGTGCGCAGGGACTGTTCAACCTGATGATCCTCGGACTGGGAGCATTGGTCGCCGGCTTCGCCGGCCCCGCGTTGATCGCGGAGTTCTCTGATGTGGAGGTCGTTGCTCAGGATCAAAGTCCGGAAAGCAAGAACCTGGTGCAGACGCTTCGCCTGAATCGGCCCCCCACATCGGGATCGTTCAAGTTGACGTTCGGCCCCAAGACAACAGGCGAGATTCCCGTCGAGGCCTCTGCGGACAAGGTGCAGGCCGCGATCGAAGCCCTGGAAAATGTTGGCCCGGGGAAGGTGACGGTCGCGGCGGGTGCGCTGCCCAAAGACAAGCTGACGATCACCTTTGACGAGTCGCTGTTGGGCAAGGAGCCGAAAGTCGGCCTGCTCGGCGGCACGTGGATCGATTTCCGTGCCCTGTTCCAGATCCCGTGCCTGGCGGCGCTCGCCGCCGCCGTGATTCTGGCGGTCTTCTTCCATCCACCGAAGGCGGCCGAGCCGCCCGAGGTCGAGGAGTTCGCCCCCGTGCCTTAGCGGCCTGTTGAAAAAGGATTGATCGAGTGCCACGGCTGTGTCAGCC
>JANODP010000408.1:0-29816 GCA_031412755.1 Schlesneria sp.
CTCGAAGGGCGTGGATCCGGCACACTCCCACGCCCTTCGAGGACTCAGTGCGTGCCACACTTGACCCCTCATCCAATCGTGCCACTACCTGATGCCGCTGCAGGTTCTGTTTGAAGACAACCACTGCCTTGCCGTCGAGAAGCCGGCCGGGCTGCTCACCATGGGCGATCGCACCGGTGAACCGACGCTGGTCGAGGCGGCGAAGGATTACCTCCGGCAGAAGTACGACAAGCCGGGCAACGTCTTCGTCGGTGTGGTCCATCGGTTGGACCGGCCGGTGTCGGGCGTGGTCCTCTTCGCACGGACGAGCAAGGGGGCGGCCCGGTTGTCGGAACAGTTCCGCGTGCGCAGCGTCGAGAAGACATACCTCGCGCTGGTCGAGGGAACCGTCTCGCCGGACGCAGGGGTGCTGTACGACCGGCTCAACAAGGACCGGGCGCGGAACGTGGTGTCGGTCGTGGACGATGAAGAGGAAGGGCAGGACTGCGAGCTGTCTTACGAGCGGCTCCAAAAGCTGGGCCGCTTCACGCTGGTGAGAATCCTGCCTCAGACCGGCCGCAGTCATCAGATTCGCGTGCAACTCGCCTCGCGCGGCTGGCCGATCGTGGGGGATGCCAAGTACGGCGCGAAGACCCGCGTCGAGGGCTTCATCGCACTCCATGCCGCTTCGCTGACGTTTGCTCATCCCACGACGAAGAGGCCGATCACGGTGACGAGTGACTGGCCATCCGTCTGGCGCACACTGGCCCGTCCGGGGTAAAACGACGTCGAAATCTCAAATCTCAATGGAAGAAATCTCAAACGAAGAACTTCCGCCGCTTGGTTTGAGATTTTCTCACCTCACCGGCGGCAGCCTTCCGCCCCGTTCGATGAACTTGGTGGCGAGTCCCTCGCCGCGAACGGGCAGAATCACTGCGGCGTTCTTCATGCCGCTGTAACTGACGCCATCGCCCGCCTGCTTGCCGGGGACCGGAATCAATCGGACCGCGCACGGACGGCGATTGAGGACCGCGAACGAGACCTGGTCGGCGATGATCGCGGCCAGCGTGGCCGCGTCCGTGTCTCCGGCGAGGCAGATCAGGTCCAGGCCGCTCGAACCGGCGTTGGCCGCCATGCAGAGCTGATCGAACGTGAGCGTTCCCGACTGAGTCGCCACCGACAGCGAGGCGTCCTCGAAGACCGACAGCATGATCCGCGAGTAGGCTCCCGCCGCACACGACGCGAACGCGGAGCCGGCTCGAATCGCATTCAGCAGCAGCACGAGCGCCGTCGCGGTGCCGGGTGCCCCGACGCGCTCGATCCCCAACAGCGGCAGCAGATCAACCACGCTGTCGTGCGGTCGCAGCGTCGGCGCGAGCGTCACATCGACACTGCCGAAATCGGCACCCAACCGCGTGGCGACTTCGCGCCCGACCAGTTCCGCGGTGCGCGTCGCCTGAAACACGGCGGTTTGAATCTCGGCCGCCAGTTCCGGCAGCGAGGAGTTGGGGTGCGTCGCCAGCCTCTGTTCGAGAGCATGCCGGATCGTGGCGGCTGCTCCCACGCCGACGTGAATGACCAGATCGCCCCAGCCGTCACCGAGGCACGCGCCGGTCAGATGCGGATGCCCGGTGGCGTCATTCGCCAGAATGGCGAGCTTGGCGGCCGCATCGCCGTTGCGATGTGCGGAGGCTTCAGCGGTCGACTTCAACGCCTGAGCGAGCAGCGAGATCGCCTCCATATTCACGCCGCTCTCGGTCGTCCCGACGTGAACGGCCGCGCGGACCCGTTCGGTCTGCGACAACGCGGCGGGAAGACTGGCAATCAGGTTCCGCGCGCTGCCCGTCATCCCGTGCTGCACGTCCGCCGCAAACCCGCCGATCCGATCAACGTGAACGTTGGCGGCGGCTCCATCCAGCGTCTTCGCGATGTTGACCAGATCGTCCGCGCTGAATCCCTGGGCCACCCGGTCGATCGGCGTCACCCCCAGTCGCCGCTGCAGAATCGGCACGCCGAACAGCGAGGAAACCTCGTCGCAGACCGCCGCCAACCGTCCGGCCTTCGAGACGATCCGCTGATAGAGCAACTCGCACAGCGAATGCAGGCTGCGATCGTGGCAGTCGGCGATGTTGATTCCCAGCGTGATCGTGCGCACGTCGAGCGGCAACTGCCGCAATTGCTGAAGGGCGGAGAAGAAACTGGTGCTGTGTTCCATGATCGGTATTCGACTCGGGTCTGGTGGCTGAGTTCGCAGGAACTCAACTCGTGAGGGTGAGTGGGGCTGAGTTCTGGCGAACTCGGCGACTGGCAATTTGTGGGACGGTCAGGAGTATGGATACCTCTTCGAGATGGCATTGAAGCCCATCGGCTCGGGATGCGCGAGCGCGGCGAGGACGCGGCGATGCTGGAGCGAAACCGTGATGCCATCCCGCTCGAACTCGATCTCCAGTTCGCGCCGCAGTTTCAGGGCGTCGATGCCGAGCGGCGCGTCCAGTTCCATCGAGAACAGGAACGTCCGATCCTCCTCGCGCCGCTTCCCCTGCAAGTCCACGAGGTCGATTCCCTCCTGAGCCAGCCGGTGCGCGATGAATCTCAGCACGCCCGGACGATCCGGTCCCGCGATCGTCAACACGTAACGCTGTCTGTCGGGAGACGGCTCCATCTGCTCGAAGGCCACTTCGTCGGCGGGATCTTTCAGGGAGACCTCCGCTCCGAACGGCCGGCAGACGGCGCGAATGTGGTCGATGATGACCTCGGGGTCGCGGTTCTCGGGGAACTCGGCCGCGACGATCATCGTGAAATACTGACGGATCACCGCCTGACTGACGTCGAGCGTGTTGCCGCCCAACTCGTCGAGGGCATTCGCCAGCGCCGCGAGAATGCCGGTCCGGTTGGCCGCCAACACGCTCAGGATGTACTGCTTCGCCATGTCGTTCTTCCGGTCAGTTTGATCGCATCCTCTGCAGTTCGGGCGTCCAGTCCCCGAACTCTCACGAAAGCCGGCTGCCGATGGCTAACACCGGCAAATCGTCCTGTTTCCTACTCTTACTCATAATCTTACTCTTACTCTTGATCTTCCTCCTCCTGCTCCATTCGCCTGCAGGAGTCAAAGCAGGAGTAAGATTATGAGTAAGAGTAAGATTACGAGTAAGAATCACGGAGTCTCGATCGCGTCCATCCCGCTGTGGGTCGCGAGAGTATACGTCGAGTCGTCCGCAGACGCATTGACGGAACCCCCGCGCGTGGCGTATATCCCGCGCGGTCTCAGTCCTCGAACCTTGCCCAGCCACCGCCGAGTCCCATCGTGAACGATCCCGCCCGGAAGCCGCTGACTGCCGACGCCATCGAAGCGTTGTTGCGCGCGGCTCGCGACCGGTTGCCGACGGTCCGCTCGGACGTCCTTTCCAGCGAACCGCTCGGACCGGGCGACGTGCAGCACCTGCGAAACATGTCGTTTGCCGAGGCCACGTCCGCCGCGGCCGTCGCAGAACGTGACTGGCCGGGAAACATGCTTCCCGCCGACGAGCTCCTGCAACAGGCCGAGCAACAGTTGGCGGATGCCATGTCCACGCGAGTCGATCCTGGTGAAGCGGCCTCGTTCGCGACAACGCCGACTGCCACGAGGACCTTCCCGTTGGCACCGTTCGATCCGGTTCCGGCCGCAGGCTCGGCCAGTGGACTGTCGCTCGAAGCTCTCGGTGACATCGAACTCGACGTGACCCTCGAACTGGGCCGCGCCGAGGTCACGATCGAAGAACTGCTGCAACTGCGGGAAGGTTCGGTCGTCCCGCTCGACAAGGCGGCCGACGATCCGATCGACATCCTCGCCAATGGCCGACTCGTCGCGCGAGGTGAGGTGATCGTGGTCGATGACAAGTTCGGCGTCCGCATCTGCGAAGTCATCTCGCAGCGGTGACGCAATTCACGGAGAATGATCCGCCCATCGAAGCCTGAAGCGCAAGCGAAGTCTTCCTTCGCTTGCGCTTCAGGCTTCGATGGGCGGGCGCTTTATTCTTCCGGCGTTGCTTGGCGGCCCGTCCGACGAACCTGATCTTGCCCGATTCTGGCTGCCAAGGTATTCCACCGCTCCGCCCGGCGGCAGATTCTGCCGGTCGTTCAGGGAAGAAGCGGATCGGAACTCATGAGCCTTCGCGCGGACAGGATGTCTCCGGCGCATTGCACTCTGCTGCAAGCTGCGCTCGTCTGCGCGCTGTGCTTGTTGCCGGATTCGCTGGCGCGCGCCGAAAACGAAGTGGAGCGAGGCCCCTCGCGCGCCGCAGCCACCAGCCTGCCGTTGCCGCCACGAGCGCGAGATCACGACGGAGCCGCGACCTCGCGTGCGAAGACCGCTGCCAACGGCGGCGGCTTGTGGACGACAGTCCTCGCGCTGGGCGCCATCGTCGGCGCGTTGACGCTCGCCGGACGCTGGCTCAAGCCGTATCTCGGCGCACCGCGCGGGTTGCCGATCGAGGCGCTCGAACTGCTCGGCCGACGCCTGATCGAACCGAAGGTCTCCATCCATCTGGTCCGCTGCGGTGGCAGGGTCCTGGTGTTGGGAGTCTCGCCCGACGGCGTGCGGACACTCTCCGAGATCGCCGATCCGCACGAAGTGGAACGCCTGACAACGGCGTGCCTGAACCCGGTTGACTTGCGCCCGACCACGGCCAAGCCTCGATCCATGTCGTCGCGTGTCGCCCCTGCGCTCATGCTGGCATGGTTGACGATTTCAGTTCACTCGGTCGCGCTGGCTCAGGAACGGTTCGAACCACAGCGCGGCGCGGGCAACTCACCCGTCGAACGTCTCGACGCGCGGCAGCCACAACCGCGTTCCCGTGGAGTGGCCGTCCAACCCGCCGCCTTTGAGCAACCCGTCGCGCCGCAGATCGGTGTTCCGAACGGACTCGATCCCCACGCTCTCACCTCGCCGGCGGGAATCGGCACGTCGCTGAAGGTGCTCGCGCTGATGACGGTGCTCGGGCTGGTTCCCTCGATCCTGATGATGACGACCTGCTTCGTGAGGTTCTCGGTCGTACTCGGACTGCTGCGACAGGCCATCGGGACGCAGCACGCACCCCCCAACCAGGTGCTCACCGCGCTCAGTCTGTTCCTGACGTTTCTCGTGATGGCTCCCGTCTGGCAGCGCTGCTACGACGAGGGCATCCGACCCTACACGCAACCGGCTCCGGGTGAGCAACCCCTCGACGATGCGACCGCCTTCCAACGGACGGCCGCTCCGCTTCGGCAGTTCATGTCGCAGCAGATCGACCGCGCCGGGAATGCCGATGCCGTCTGGATGCTGCTCGACTTTCAACGCCCGGCCGAGAACTCGCCCGCCGCCTCGCGCTGGCATGAACCGCAAAGTTACGACGACGTGCCGCTGACTGTCCTCGCGCCGGCCTACCTGCTCAGCGAGTTGAAGGTCGCGTTCCTGATCGGCTTCCAGATTTTTTTACCTTTCCTCGTGATCGATCTCGTGGTCGCCTCGATCCTGACCAGCCTCGGCCTGACGATGCTGCCACCCTCACTGATTTCGTTGCCGTTCAAACTCCTCCTGTTCGTCCTGATCGACGGCTGGTTCCTGACCGTCGGCATGCTGCTGGAAAGCGTCCGCGTGATCTAGTAGTGGGCAGTGGATAGTGGGTAGTGGATAGCAATACCCTTCCCCCTTTCTCGCTACCCACTATCCACTATCCACTATCCACTGCCTACTACTCATGACCACCGACACCGCCATTGAACTCTGTCGCTCGGCGGCGTTGCTCGCGCTGATGGTTTGCGGGCCGGCGCTGCTCGTGGCGATGGCCGTGGGCTTGGTGATCGGCCTCGTGCAGGCGCTGACTCAATTGCAGGACCAGTCGCTGACGTTCGTTCCCAAGCTGCTCGCGCTGACGTTCGTGATCCTGTTGCTGCTTCCGTGGGGCCTGGGCCTGCTGACCGAATATGCCACCGACCTGATTCACCGGATCCCGGACACGATCTGACTCGGAGGACTCACCACGGAAAACACGGAAGTTCACGGAAAGAAGCAGAGTTCTCGCGAGATCTTCTGTTGCGGACTGTTGACCGAACCAGACATCAGTCATGCGGGCCAGTCCGATTTGTGCTTCTCCTTCCGTGAGTTTTCGTACTACTAACATTCTGTTTCTTCGCGCGTCGCGCAGAATTGACGCCAAGGCGCGGAGACGCCAAGGATCGCCAAGCCTCGGAAGGAGAAACTTGAAGAGTTTCTGATCGTTCAAACACCAGCCCGGGAGCCGGCGACTTTGCGTCCCTTGGCGACTTCGCGCCTTTGCGTCGGGTTGGGTTGGGTTGCGGGTGAAGACCCGCGCTGGGTTTTCCGTGGTGAGTGACTCGGGCAAGTCACGCGGTTCTCCATAACAAATCACGACATGGATGCACTCTTCCAACAACTGTTCGACGACCCGTGGGGCCGGCTGCTGCTGAGGCATGCGGCGGGCGAGGAACTGGCGCGCGCAGGGCTGTTCCTCCTCGTGGCCGCCCGGCTGGCGGGACTGTTGGGTGTGGGAATGTTTCTTGGCCGGACGCTGCTGACGTGGCCGGTTCGCATCGGACTGATCGTGCTGCTGACGCTGGTCGTCGCGCCGACCCTGCCACTCGCACACGAGACGACGAACCATGTGCAGCTTGTTGGGCACGCAGACGATTCTGCGGCGCAGGCTTCGTTCAACGCAACGAACTCCGTGTTGCAGGTGATGGCCTCACCGATCGACTTCGTTGTGGCGTTGCTGTGCGAGATCGGCCTTGGGGCGGTGCTGGGTTTGGGAGTGGCGGTCGTCCTGTCGGGTTTGAAGCTCGGCGGCGAATGGCTCGATCGACACAGCGGCCTCGGCCTGGGGAACGTGCTCAATCCCGAGTTGCTCTCGGAAGGGTCCGCTTCCGCCGAGATGCTGCTGCTGTTCGGCATCGCCACGATCCTGCTGATGGAACCGGGCGGCGGGCATCTGCTGTTCGCCAGAACGTTCCTCGAAACATTCCGCTCGCTGCCGGTCGGTGTGTCGAGCCTCTCCCCCCCGCTGGTCGAGCTGCTCGGTTCCCTGATGAAGCAGTCGCTGGTCCTCGGCCTGCGCGTGGCGATGCCCATGGTGGTGGCCATGTCACTCATCGACATGACGCTCGGTTTCGCCAGCCGCTCGTCCCGCTGGTCGCTCCTGCCGGCGGCCTATGCGGCCCGAACAGCCGCCGCCCTGCTGATCCTCGCCGCCACGTGGCCGGGCATCGCCGAGGCCATCACGACCACCGTGCTCGATTCGCTCCGGTTGACCAATGATGGACTGCTCGCTGAAAGCGACGGAAGGGACCGAAAGGACGAAAGGGGCGAGCGATCTATCATTCCAATGATTGAGCGCCTGCCAATCGAATCCAGGCCATGATCGCGTCCTGCTTCTGATTTCTGATTTCTGACCTCTGACTCCTGACCCCTTCTTCCATGTCCGACGACTTCGGCGACCGAACGCAGCAACCGACCGAGCGACGGCGGCGGGAGGCCCGTGCGCGCGGTGAAGTCGCCCGCAGCGCGGACCTTGTCGCCGCAACCGTGCTGCTCGTGACGCTGGCCGCGTTGTGGTGGCTGGGTCCGCAACTGGCCGAGGTGCTGGCGAGAGCGATGCGCGACGGCTTGTCGTCGGCCCCGCGATCGCAGGTCACGGCCGAGACCGCCACACAGTCGATGACGCTGCTGGCCACACGGCTCGCGGTGGGAGTCGTTCCGCTGTTGCTGATCGCCCTCGCGGCGGCGGCACTCGGCAGTCTGGTGCAGACCGGGTTTTTGTGGACGCCCGCCGCGCTGATGCCCAAGTTCGAGCGACTCGATCTCGCGAAGGGCCTCGGCCGGTGGGTGTCGTTGAACTCGTGGGTCGCACTCGGCGCGGGACTCATCAAGCTGGCGGTCCTCGTGGCTGTCTTAATCACCTTCGTCCGCGCAAGGCTTTCGTCGGCGGGGCCGCTCACGCAGGGTGAACCGGCCGAACTGCTCGGCTTCGGGGCGCGAACGATTGTCGAACTCGGGCTGCTGCTCGCGCTGTCGCTGTTCGTGCTGGCACTGCTCGACTACGGCTGGCAGTTCTGGCGGCACGAACAAAGTCTGATGATGACCGTCGAAGAACTGAGACGCGAGCAGCGCGAAGACTCGATCGATCCGCGAATGAAACGAGCACGCGGCGACCTTGCCACTGAAGCTGTCTCGCCCGTGACTGGTCCGCGCTGACCTCGGCAACCGCATCTGTTCATCTCATCTTTCTGCCGCTCTCTTTCTGTCTCTCTCTTCCTGTAGGGGAAAAGAAAATAGACAGAAAGAGAGCGGCAGAAAGATCGCTGCGCAGAGCTTCAGAGGCGGACGGGCAAGAGTGCCCATCCTACAAGTCCTCTTTCTGCTTCCGCTCGTTACAGAATTCCCTCGCCCCAATCGTCATCGGGCTCTTCAACGGGAGGCGCCTCCGGTTTCGCTGGTGGAGGCTCGGGCGATGCGGCGGGTGGTGGCGGCTGTTGTGGCGGCGCGCTGGCTGTTGGAGCCACGGCAGTTTCCGGACTCGCTTCCTCGCTCTTCTTCGGCGGTTCGTTGTACGACCGGCGCGCGTTCGGTCGTTCGGGAGGCAGAGACGACGGATGCGGTATCAGCACCGGCAGGTCGTCGATTCCGAACTCGGCCGAGCGGACGTCGCGCTCGTTGAGCGGTTGATACGGGCGCGGCGCCACGATCTTTTCGGTGACGATCGCCATGAACGTGCCTCCCTCGCGGCAGTCGCACATCAGTGTCGTCACGTCACCCTGCAGCTTCCGTTCTTTGCCGCAGGCCGGACATTTCCAAGTCCGCCTCACGTCAAGCTTCTGTTTGTGGCCGGGGCCTTTCATGACAAATCCTTGTTGAAGAGCGGTTAGCTGTTAGCGATTAGCTTTTAGCTTTTAGCTGAAGACAGGAAACAGGAAGAAGACGAAGATCCTGAGAAGGAGTGGTGTGGGATGTCGATTGTTGGCGGCTGGCTCTTTCCGGCTAAAAGCTAATCGCTAACAGCTAACCGCTTTTCACCCCCACATCCCGGCAGTCTCCTTGATCATCCCCTCCAGCCCGTAGTCGGCTAGTTCGTTGGCAAACGTGGGGACGATGCCGACGGGAGCGAGGTCCGCGATCAGGCGGCCTTGCGGCGTGCGGCCCTTGATCTTCGTGATGAACAGGTCGCGAAACTGATAGTTGTTGTCCTTGTCGAGGCCGTAGGCTTCGGCGATGCGCGAGATCTTCCGCGAACCGTCCTCGGAATACCGGGCCAGTTGTACGACGAGGTTGATCGCCGAGGCGACCTGCGCCCGCGCGACGTAGACCGGCAACTCGACCTCGGACATCAGCGACAGCGTTTCGAGGCGGATCAGCGCATCGCGCGGCGTCGTGGCGTGGACCGTCGTCAGGCTGCCGGCGTGACCGCTGATCATCGACTGGATCATGTCGAGGGCCTCGCCGCTGCGGACTTCGCCGACGATGATCCGGTCGGGTCGCATTCTCAGCGAGGCCTTGAACAGGTCGCGGATCGACACGCCGCCGCGACCGTTCGCGTCGGGCGTCTGCACTTCCAGATAGAGCGTGTGCGGCTGGGCCAGCCGCAGTTCCGAACTGTCTTCGATCACGACGATCCGTTCGTCCGAAGGGATCGCGGTCGAGACGGCGTTGAGCAGCGACGTCTTCCCGGTCCCGGTCCCTCCCGCCACGATGATGTTCTTTTTCAGATGGACGCAGATTTCGAGAAACTCTTTCGCCGCCGCCGACATGCTGCCGAGCCGGATCAGGTCATCCATGCCGAAGATGTCTCGGTTGAATTTGCGGATCGTGAAGTAGATCCCGCGGCGGGCACTCGGCGGCAGCACGACATGCACGCGCGAGCCGTTCGGCAACCGGGCATCCATGATCGGGCGGTCGAGATCGATCTCGCGGTTCACGAACTGGGCGACGTTGTGAACGGCCGACAGCAGCGCATCGTGACTGGGGAACGAGGCATCGGTCCGTTCGAGCCGTCCGCGCCGCTCGATGTAAATCTCGTTGAAGCCGTTCACCATGATTTCGGTCACGGTATCGTCTTCGAGAAACGCCCGGATGGGCGTCAGAAAGTACCCGACGCTGGCTTCAAAAATGGCTTCGCGAGACATGGATTGGTCGAGGATCAGAGAGTGGAGGGTCGAGGGCCAAAGGCTCACAAACCTCGAGGCTGCAAGCGACTCTCGGGATTCTATACCCCCACCCCACAGCCTGCCATCACGTCCGTGTCGTCGAGATCACTCGGCCCCTTACTCCCCCAAAGTAACCTTCACCGCTCCGCGTGAAGAAAGCCGTGCGTGAGCTCGAGACCGATTGCTGAAGTTGCGGTCGACTGCAATCGACTCACTTCACGCGCAGCGATGAAGGCGACTTTCGTTGCGGCCAAAGGTCGGACATTACAGGCTCGACGAGTGGCAACGATGTGATTCACAAACGACGCACGCCGTCTCGCGAAGGGACGATGTTCAATGCCCATGCGAATGAAGTCGGAGCATGGTGCGAGAACGTCGATCGACGACTCGAAGCGATTGACTCGCGGCCCTCCGCACCGTTTTTGACTCGCGACCACGCCGAATGCGAGACGATACGAATCGTGATTTTCTTTTCATCAACGCACAGATTTGGCTTGAACAAATTTTCAGACAACATACGATGTCGCCCAGTGTGGTGTCAGGAGACTTGGATTACTCACCATCAAGTCAACGTCAACACATCGCTGCCGCGATGAATGACGCACGAGATGGTGACCGGGGAATCTGACACGCGGCTTGTCATGGTTGACAGGTCGAATGGATTCGATGGTGTGACTCGTTCTGGCGATGCTTAGCCCGGTGCGACAGTGGTCATGACGGTCACGCGAAGACCCTTGGAAAGAGGAATTGCAAATGCCCAAGAAGAAAGCAGCGAAGAAGGCAGCGAAGAAGGCCACCAAGAAGGCCGCCAAGAAGTAACTCGCCGCTCAGATGAGCAAGGCTTGGGTTGCTGCTGATCAGCCTCACGGCTGATTTCGCCTGCTACAACGAAGAAGAGAGGCGGTTGGTTTTCCAGCCGCCTCTCTTCTTTCTTTGGCCAGAACTGAAGGGCTTTGGCCAGAACTGAAGGAGGGCGACGTTCGACGCGAGTGGTTTCGACTCTTTCATCGTGTTGGCGAGGAAGAGGCCTGCCTCTCGTCACGACGTGGACGGTCGGTGCCGAATCTCAGTCGGCTCGCTCGATCTTTTTGGTGGAGCTCTGCCAGACGCAGTCGACGTAGTAGCTGCGCCTGCCATCGACGGTCTCTTCCACCAGGCCGTGGATGTCGGTATCGAAGCCGGGGAAGCGTTCGTTGAACATGCGGGCGAACTGCAGGTACTGGACGATCGTCTTGTTGAACCGCTCGCCGGGAATCAGCAGGGGAATGCCGGGCGGGTACGGGGTGAGCAGCACGCTGGTGGCTCGGCCTTCGAGATCGTCGATCGCGACCCGGTCGATCTCGCGGTGGGCCATCATGGCGAAGGCGTCGGACGGCTTCATCGCCGGCTGCATCACGGACAGGTACATCTCGGTCGTCACGCGGGCCACGTCGTTGGCCTTGTAGGTGTCGTGGATCTGCTGCGACAACTGCTTGAGCCCGATCTTCTCGTATTGCGGATACTGCTGGCAGAATTCGGGCAGGATCCGCCACATCGGCTGGTTCTTGTCGTAGTCGTCCTTGAACTGCTGGAGGGCACTCACCAGCGTGTTCCACCGGCCCTTGGTGATGCCGATGGTGAACATGATGAAGAACGAGTAGAGGCCCGTCTTCTCGACGATGACGCCGTGTTCGACCAGAAAGCGGGTGACGATCGACGCGGGAATGCCCGTGTCGGCGAACTTGCCCGACACGCCGAGGCCCGGCGTGATGATCGTCGCCTTGATCGGGTCGAGCATGTTGAAATCGGGGGCCAGGTTGCCGAAGCCGTGCCAGTCCTCGTCGGCCTTCAGCATCCAGTCATCCCGCTCGCCGATCCCTTCGGTCGCGAGATGCTCGGGTCCCCAGACCTTGAACCACCAGTCGTTGGCCCCGTACTCGTCCTCGACATTGCGCATGGCCCGGCGGAAGTTGAGGGCTTCCAGGATCGACTCCTCGACCAGCGCGGTCCCGCCGGGTGGCTCCATCATCGCCGCCGCCACGTCGCACGACGCGATGATCGCGTACTGCGGCGAGGTCGAGGTGTGCATCAGGTACGCCTCGTTGAAGATGTTCTTGTCGAGCTTCTGCGTCTCCGACTCCTGCACCAGAATCTGCGACGCCTGCGAAATTCCGGCCAGCAGCTTGTGTGTCGAGTGCGTGGCGAAGATCAGCGACTCCTTCGGCAGGGGACGATCCTTTCCGATCGCGTGCATGTTCTTGTAGAAGTCGTGGAACGTGGCGTGAGGCAGCCACGCTTCATCGAAGTGCAGCGTGTTGATCCGCCCGTCGAGCAGCTTCTTCAGCGTCTCGACGTTGTAGATGATGCCGTCGTAGGTGCTCTGCGTGATCGTCAGGATGCGCGGCTTGATGCCGGGGTGCAGCCGCTGGATGTCGCGCGCGAACGGATTGGCCTCGATCTTCTTCTGGATGGTCTCGGGCTTGAACTCGTCCAGCGGAATCGGCCCGATGATGCCGAGGTGATTGCGGGTCGGCATCAGGAACACGGGAACGGCCCCGGTCATGATGATCGAGTGCAGGATCGACTTGTGGCAGTTGCGGTCGACGACCACGATGTCGCCCGTGGCGACGGTCGAATGCCAGACCATCTTGTTCGACGTGGACGTGCCGTTCGTCACGAAGAAGCAGTGGTCGGCGTTGAAGATGCGGGCGGCGTTCCGCTCGGATGCCGCGACCGGTCCCGTATGGTCGAGGAGCTGCCCGAGTTCCTCGACCGCGTTGCAGACGTCGGCCCGCAGCATGTTCTCGCCGAAGAACTGGTGAAACATCTGGCCGACGGGACTCTTCAGAAACGCCACGCCGCCCGAATGGCCGGGACAGTGCCAAGAATACGAACCGTCGTTCGCGTACTCGACCAGCGCGCGAAAGAACGGCGGGGCCAGACTGTCGGTGTACGCCTTCGCCTCGCGGATGATGTGCCGGGCCACGAACTCCGGCGTGTCCTCGAACATGTGGATGAAGCCGTGCAGTTCGCGCAGGATGTCGTTCGGGATGTGGCTTGAGGTGCGCGTCTCACCGTAGAGGTAGATCGGGATGTCGGCGTTCTTGAAGCGGATCTCGGTGATGAACGCTCGCAGATTCTCGATCGCCTTGTCGACCTCCGGCCCGGTCGTCACCTCTTCGTCGTCGATCGACAGAATGAAGGCCGAAGCGCGGCTCTGCTGCTGGGCGAACTGGGACAGGTCGCCGTAGCTGGTCGCACCCAGCACCTCGGCCCCTTCGCTTTGAATCGCATCCGCCAGCGCGCGAATGCCCAACCCCGACGTGTTCTCAGAACGAAAGTCCTCGTCGATGATGACGATGGGAAAGCGAAACTTCATGGAGGGGTCACTCGTGGCCGGATTCGGAGCAGTCTGTCACCGCAGCCGTGCTGCGAACGGAGCAAGGTAAATCGTCGGGGCGGCGCAAGCAACGGCCAGCGGTCGAGCGGCGACAGATTGAAGGACGGCGATTCGAGGTCGATCAGCCTGGTCAAGCGATTTGCAAACTCGCGAGGAACAACGACAAAGACTTTGAACAGAAGGGAACGAAGACAACGAAGCAGAGAAGTTCGAGGCGGTACTGCTTTCCTTCGTTGTCTTCGTTCCCTGCTGTTCCATGTCCTTTGAATGGCAGTGTCATCAGGACGCCCGCGCCGAACTGAGTCGTCCCGCTTTGACGATGCCGCCCTGCATGACGGCGAGGAACCGGCGGCGATCTTCGAGGAGCGAGATGTCACCCAGCACGTCGCCGTCCACGACGAGCACGTCGGCCAGCTTGCCGACTTCGAGCGTACCGATCTCCTTCTCGCGACCCAGGATTTCGGAGCCGGTCTTCGTCGCGCACGTCAGGACTTCCAGCGGCGTGAAGCCGACGAACTTGTGGAAGAACGTCAACTCGCGCGCATACTGGCCGTGCGGGTTCCAGCCAAAGCCGTAGTCGCCGCCGAGGCCGATGCGCCCGCCTGCCTTCAGGATTCGGCGGGCACTTTCGGCCCCGCCGTCGAGCGTTTCCTGATGCCCGTCGATCACACGCTGCGACAGGCCGAACTCCGGTCCGCGCTCGATGCTGGCCAGTTCGAAGTACAGCGCCGGGACGACGGGGACGTCACGCGCCAAAATCATCTCCAGCGCTTCGTCGTCGATGAACGTGCCATGTTCGAGCGTGTCGTATCCCGCGCGCAGGGCGTTCTTGATCCCCTCGGTCGCGCGGCAGTGGCCGGTCACCTTCATGCCATGGTTGTGAGCCGTCGAGACCACCGCGTGCATCTCCTCAAACGTCATGCAGAGCGTGTGGTGGTCGTTCGTGTCGGGAGCGGCCGCGTCGCCGGTCGGATACGTCTTCACCCATTCGACGCCATCCTTGACGAGCTTCCGCACGGCGGCCCGCGCCTCGTCGGGGCCGTTGATCAGCAGCACCAGTCCGTCCATCCCGATCTTGCGATAGTCGGGGTTCCAGTCCATCAGACCGCCGACGCCGCAGATTTCGCGTCCGCTCGCGGCGAGCCTCGGGCCGGGAATCAGATCGGTTTCGATCGCCTTCTTCAGCCAGACATCGACGTTGAACAGGCTGCCGCCACTGCGCGCCGCCGTGTAGCCGCACTCCAGCGCCAGCTTGCAGTTCACCGCCGCCAGCAGCGTCACGTACTCGACCGGATACTTGATGTCGAGGTCTTCGAGTGCCTCCACGTTGAAATAGGTCGCGTGAAAGTGAGACTCGATCAAACCCGGCATGATCGTCCCGCCCTGGGCATCGATTCGCGAGGCGTCCCGATCGACGAGCGGCATCGCCGCCGCCGGCCCCACGTACCGGATGCGGCCATCCTCGATGACGAGCGCCGCATCGTGAACCGGTCCCGCTCCCGTGCCATCAACGAGTTGGCCGTGCTCAATGACCGTGACGCCTGATGCTGTCTGCATGATGTCGTTCCCAATGGTCTTTCCGAGCGGGGCGGCGTCAGCCCCCCGGAAAGGTCGATGGTTGAGGGTCGAAGGTCGAGGGCAAAAGTCGGGCCTGAACTCTGTCCATCAACCCTCGACCTTCAACCATCAACTCCACGAAGAACCAGGGGGCTGACGCCGCCCCGCTCGGAGGGCAAATGTTGTGTGGTGTTCTACTTCTCCACGACCCGGCACGCCACCGGCAGATGGTCGCTGAAGCCGGTCGGATCGAAGATGCTCTTTTCCGACGGACGGCCGAAGCGGCGCGGGGCTCCGCGCGAGTCGAGCATTTCCAGCAGGCGGACGATCTCGACGCTGTGCTCCTTCACGTGCCACGGCGACTCGTCGGTGAAGAAGCCCCGGTTGACGAGCAACTGGTCCAGCAGATGGGCCTCACCCCCGAACGTGAACGTGCCGCTTCCGTCGTGCAGCAGCGGCCACGTCAGATTCAAGAGGTGGGGCGATTCGGCCCGCTTCGATTTCAGCAGTCGATCCGTGCGCTCGCTCAGCGCGTACTCGGTCAGCGAGCGATTGAACGGCTCGTCGTTGAAGTCGCCCATCACCAGTACGGCTGGCGGCGGATCGAGCGACCTCGCGGCCAGCACCTCGTCAATCCGTTGCAGCCAGTAACTCAGCGTCTCACCCGCCAGCATCCGGTACGGTTCGGACTCGTACTGCCCCTCGCTGCGGGCGGGCCAGTGGTTGCCGATCACCACCAGACGGTTCTTCGCCGGCTTCGTGTAGAAGCTGGCCTGAAACAGATCGCGCGTGCCGGTGCGGCGCAGAATCGTGTGCGAGAAAACCTCCTTCGCGTTGACCGTGAACCTTGCCGAGTCGTACAGGAACGCCACGTCGATCCCCCGCTGATCCGACGTGTCGTGATGGACGACCTTGTACGCCCGGCCGAGCGGCTTGAGCTTCGCGACCAGTTGCTCCAACACCGCGCTGTTCTCGACCTCGCACACGCCGAGCAGGTCCGGCCCGCGCCCGCCGTTCATCGACGAGATCACCTTCGCCAACTGAACCAGCTTCAGCCCGAGCACCCTCTTCGACCACCCCTTCAGCTCGGCCCTGAGCTTGTCGGCCAGCCATGGGATGCGCTGCGGGTCCCCCTCGACCGAAAACAGGTTCTCCACATTCCACCACGCGACGAAATAGTCGGACATGAATTCTTCCTGTGGGAGTGCGATTTCCATATTGGACTGCGGTGCCCCAACACCGCTTTGGCATTTTGGAATCTTGGCACCGTCCAACGCCAATGTCGCCCCTCCTCGGTTACGATTTGAAAATTCCAAAGCGGCGTCAAGCCGCCGCACTCCAAATGTTACCCCATCCTTTCCGGAGACCGTTTCGATGACGCACCGCCTGATGCTTGGAATCGTCTGTCTGGCCAGCGCGATCGATCTCGCGAGACCGATCCCCGCGCCCGCCGCCGATCCGCCAGCGACCGAACTCTTCGCGAGGAAGAACCTCGTCGCGTGGTGCATCGTCCCGTTCGACTCGAAGCAGCGCGGGCCGGAGGAGCGGGCGGCGATGCTCGAACAGCTCGGCTTCTCGAAGTTCGCGTATGACTACCGCGCCGAACACATCCCGACATTTGATGCTGAGATCGAAGCCCTCAAGCGACACAAGATCGAACTGACCGCGTGGTGGTTCCCGACGTCGCTCAACGACGAAGCGAAGCTGACGCTCGCCGTGTTTGCGAAACACAAGGTCACTCCGCAACTGTGGGTCACCGGCGGTGGCGGCCCGACGAAGGACGAAGCCGATCAACGCGCGCGGGTCCTCTCCGAGGTCACCCGCATCCGTCCGATTGCCGAAGCGGCGGCGAAGGTCGGCTGCCAGGTGGCTCTCTACAACCACGGCGGCTGGTTCGGCGAACCCGAGAACCAGATCGCCATCATCGAGGAGATTAAGAGTCAGCTCGCGAAGACTGATCCGAGCGGCAGCTCGAACAAACCGCCTGTGGCGGTCGGCATCGTCTACAACCAGCATCACGGTCACGACCACCTCGACCGCTTCCCCGAACTGCTTCAAAAAATGAAGCCGCATCTGCTCTGTCTCAACCTCAACGGGATGACGAAGGAGGGTGATCGCAAGGGCCAGAAGATCATGCAACTCGGCGAGGGCGATCTCGACCTGAAGCTGCTCAAGGTGGTGCGAGACAGCGGCTATACAGGCCCCATCGGCATCCTCGGCCACACACAGGATGACGCCGAGGAGCGACTGCACGACAACCTGGATGGTCTCGATTGGCTGCTGCCTCAGTTGAAAGACCAGCCCGCCGGTCCAAAGCCAAAGATGCGAACACCGGTTCCCAAGGCCGTCGCGGCTGTCGTCGCGCCTCCGGCGAGACCGAACGGACCCGCGTTGGTGGAAGGCAAGTTCGGCAGGGCTCTCGACGGACGAAGCGGCGGGGCACTCGTGAAGGGGCGCGACGAATTCCGTCAGTTTCCGCTGACCGTCGAGTGCTGGACGAAGCTCGACAACAAAGAGTCCTACAACATCCTCGTCGCCCACGAGCAAAAATCGTCCGGCACACACTGGGAGCTGTTTGCGATGCCGGGCGGTGCGTTCACGGTTTATCTTCCCGGCTTCGCCCCCGACCATTGCCGCTCCGACGCCCTGCTCGGCGACGGCAAGTGGCATCACGTGGCAATGGTCCTCGAACTGGAACGAGTCCGCCTGTTCGTCGATGGCCAGCCGGTGGCCGATCAGAAACACCAGCGGTCTTCGCAAGCCACCGTTCCCGGCGCATTGGGCCTGGCGACGCTGATTGACCGGGCGATCGGTTGCACCGGCCTCGTCGATGAGGTCCGCCTCTCGAAGGGAATCCGCATCCCCACGGCTCTCCCCGACAAGCCGTTCGCTCCCGATGAGACCACCGTCGCGCTGTGGCATCTCGATGAACTCGTCGAGCAGAAGCGACTCGATGACGCGACGAGCAATAAGAACGCGGCTCTTGTCGGCGACGCCCGCGTGGCACGCCCTGAGTCCGCGAAGGGCGTGGCGGGCTCCGCGTCCAACAAGATCGACGGCCACTGGGGGACCGATGCCGTCGGCTTCAACTGGACCGAAGCCGATTCGCGCGACGACCGCTTCGGCCAGATGGATGTCGGACCGTTTCTCAGCACGAGCCTCGGCCCGCCGCTCGCCCCGGCCGCGTGGCACGATCCCGTCTACAAGGCGATCGTCGTGCGCGTCGGCTCGAAACGACTGGCCTCGATCGGCTACGACACCGAACTGCTGCGAGCCTCCGCCGGTTGGACCGGCTTCGTCCGCTTCGACCCCGCCCGGTTCGGCATCATCGGCGCACCGAGACCCGACGGCCCGGTGACGTTTGTCACACCATCCCTTCCGGGGTGGACGACCACCGGTGAGTTCACCAACTTCCGAGCCGACCACCGTTACGGTCCGCTGCCGAAAGGGGTCGCACACTACGAGGGGCTTTATCGCCACGGCCAGCGCGTGGTGCTGGCGATGAAGGTTGAAGGTCGAGGGTCGAGGGTTGAAGGTCAGAAAGCATCTGCGCTTCAACCCTCGACTCCCGACCCTCAACCCTCGACCCTCATTCTCGAAACCCCGTGGTTGGAGGAGGCCGATGGAGTGGCGGCCTTGACGCGCACGTTGCTCATCGGACCGACGGAGGCCTCGCTCCGGATGCTCGTGGCCGACCCGAAGGCTCTTGTCCGCCTGCATGCTCGATCTGCGAAGGCTTCCGTCGCGCCGGGCCACGGCGGTTGTCAGGTTCTCACCGTTGAACCGCATGACAAGGAGGTCACGATCAAACTGCTGATTGCCTCACCCGACGTGAACGAAGCGGCATTCGACAAGCTCGTCGCCGCTTCGCCCGCGCCGGAGGATGTGCTCGCCCTGACCGCGCCCGGCCCGGCAATCTGGGGCGAACCGCTCGTGACGAAGGGGGAACTGGCTGAGGGACCAGGGCTGAGGGGCAAGGGACAGAAAGCGGATTCTTCGTCGCTTGCCCCTCAGCCCTCGGCCCGCGGCCCTGCCTACGCCGTCGATACGATCACGCTGCCGTTCAAGAACCCATTCAACGCCCTCCTCTTCTGCGGCGGACACGACTTCCTGCCCGATGGCCGAGCCGTGGTCTGCACGCTGCACGGCGATGTTTGGATCGTCGATGGGATCGATGAAAAGTTGGAACGTATCACTTGGAGACGCTTCGCGACGGGACTGTTCCAACCGCTGGGGGTGAAGGTCTTGGAAGTGCGGAACGCGGAGCGCGGAGCGCGGAGTGAAGACAACCCACAACCCGTTTCTGATCGCTCCGCACTCCGCGCTCCGAGTTCCGCGCTGTATGTCGTCGGCCGCGATCAGATCACGCGGTTGATCGACACCAACAACGACGGCGAAGCGGACCACTACGAGAACTTCAACAACGACGCTCACACCACGATGAACGGGCACGAGTACGTCACGTGTCTGGAGACCGATCGCGCCGGGAACTTTTACTACGTCAAAGGGAATTGCGATTCGCAGACACCTCACGACGGCAGCCTGCTGCGCGTGTCGGCCGACGGCAAAAAGCTGGATGTCTTTGCGACGGGCTTTCGCAACTCGAACGGCATCGGCATGGGCCCGAACGACGAAATCACCGTCGCGCCGCAAGAGGGCGAGTGGACGCCGGCCTCGGGCCTGTTCATCGTCCGTCAAGGAGGCTTCTACGGCGCGATGATGTCGCACCACCAGGCAACCCCGCCGACGGACTTCATTCGCCCGCTCTGCTGGTTCTCGCGCCGAGATGACAACAGCAGCGGCGGCCAGGTCTGGACGACGAGCGACCGTTTCGGCCCGCTCTCGAACCAGTTGCTGCACCTGTCGTATGGCCAGTGCAAGTTGAGGCTGGTGCTGCGGGAGAGTCGAGAGTCGAGAGACGAGAGACAAGAGCCAGAAAAGAAGGATGACGGCGATTCCTCTGGCTCTCGTCTCTCGCCTCTCAACTCTCGTCCCTTCAACGGCGGCTCCCTCGAACTGCCATTGTCGTTCGCCTCGGGCATCCATCGCGGACGGATGAATCCCAAAGACGGCCAGCTCTATCTGACGGGCCTCAAGGGCTGGGTCTCCAGCGCGGTCAACGACGGCTGCTTCCAGCGGGTCCGTTACGTGAGTCGAGAGCGAAGTGTCGAGAGACAAGAGCCAGAAAAGACTGACGCTCCTGTTCGGCGCGGGTCTCCTGACCCCTCCGAATCGCTTGATCGTCGGTCTCCCTCTTCTCTGGCTCTTGTCTCTCGACTCTCCGCTCTCAACTCCTTCCCCATCGCGATGCAGACGTATCGCAACGGCATCGCCCTCACGTTCACCGGCCCTTTGCAGCGCGCGGCGGCGGAAGACCCGAGCAGCTATCAACTCGAAGCCTGGAACTACAAGTGGTCCGCGGCCTACGGCTCCCCCGAATACAAGCCCTCCGCGCCGGGTCAGGTCGGCCGCGATGAGGTCGAACCGAAGTCGGCCACGCTCCTCGAAGACAATCGCACTGTCTTCATCGAACTACCCAACCTGAAGCCGGTCGATCAACTCGCGGTCGGTTACACGCTGTTGACTGAGGAGAGCAAAGCCCTTGAACAGACGGTGACGCTGACGCTGAACTCGATCCCCGATTCATCATTCTCGGATGAATGGATTCATCGGCATCAGCGTCAGGCTTTGTTGACCGAGGCCGAAGAGCAAGAGCTTGTTCCCGGTGTAACGTGTGAAGTGACTAATGGGAATCGGACGAGATGGCATCACCGGCGATTGCTTGCTTGGAACTTTGGAGGCGGAGAAAGCCGACGCCGGGGTGAGCGATTCCTGATGGGCGTCGGTGCGGAAACGTTTCTCAAGGTTCCCGCAACAGGTGAGTATCGTTTTCGCTATGAGGGCTACGGCGAGGCATCTCTGCTCGTGAACGATCAGAAGCCTTACCATGAACTCTCGCGAGACCGTTGGGTCAGCCTGCGATTGCGCCGCGGCTACAACAAGTTGAAGATTTCTCAAAGCGAGCCGGAGGCCGATGACTTTCGACTCCGCCTGTTGTGGGAAGGTCGCACCTTCCCTGCGGAAGCGGTGCCACCGAATCTGTTGTTCACGCGGAAGGATCTGCCCAAGTCTGACAATCCATACGCGGCTCCCCCCCGTGACCCACGAGCTTCGGAGCTCAACGCGAGATTCGCCTGTGCCAACTGCCATTCCGATTGGATGGTCGAGAGGCACAATGAACGTCGAGAAGCACTGACAACGGGGAAGCCCGAAAAGGACACCGATCTCGACGCTTTGGTGTTGGAAGGGCCGCATCTGGAAGGAGTCACAAAACGGCTCAATCCCGACTGGCTCCGGCGATGGCTGAACAACCCGCAGCACGTTCGTGCAGATGCCCGAATGCCACGTCTCCTGGCCGACAACGATCAACAGTCCGCCGCCGACTTGGTCGCGTATCTCGACACGCTGGGCGAAAGAGCGTCTGCGGAGCAGACGCGAAATCAAAGCGATGCTCCTCCTGCGGCAAGCGTTCCCATCGACAAGGCTGAGACATTACAACTCGGATCGCGACTTTATGAGTCGCTCGGCTGCATCGCCTGTCACCGGCGAACAGAACTCAACCAGACTGACGAGTGGAACCGGGTGTCACTCCACCACGTCAGCCAGAAGTTTCAGCACGAAGGGTTGGTACGTTTCCTCTTGAAACCCGAGTCGGTTCATGCGGCGAGCCAGATGCCGAACTTTCGACTGAGCAATCACGAGGCGGAAAGTCTGACCGCGTTTCTGACAGCGCCCAACGCCTCGCCTCAGCAGAATCTCGCTGCTCCCGTCGTTGGCTCGCCGGATCGCGGCCGAGAATTGTTCCGTCGTCTAAACTGTGGACATTGCCACGTCTCCTCAGCCACGACGATGTTGAATCGAATTCCCATCAAGCAACTCGATCGTGGCTGCTTGTCCAAAACGAGAGAAGCGGGTATTCCGGCCTTTGGCTTTTCCGATGCAGATAGGCAGTTGCTGCACGACTATTTCCGCTCTTCCGTCGACGAAGATGGTGAGCTGAAGGTCTCCTCGACAGGGATGTTCTCGAATGATGTTGGTCAGTTGACCTCGTTTCGTAGGTTGACGAAGGATCTCCGCTGCAATGCCTGCCACGCTCGTGACGAAGCGCGATCGCTCTGGCCGGAAATCGTTGCCGAGGAGGGATCGGGCCGCGCGATGGAGGCGGTTCCGCAATTGACGTGGGTCGGTGAGAAGCTGCAGGGGCCGTGGATCGAGAAGTTGCTGAGGGGCGAGCACAAGACCAAGCCGCGCCCGTGGCTGACGGCTCGGATGCCGAGCTTTCCCGCCTACGCCAGTGTCATCGCGCATGGCATGGCGGCCGAGCATGGCGTGCCGTTTGAGGAGCCGCTGCCGAAGGAACTCGATGCGGAGCAGATCGAGATCGGCCGCCAGCTCACCCTGCGCGACGGAGGTCTCGATTGCCGGCAGTGTCATGGGATCGGCAAGGAACAGCCGCGCGGAGATGCCTCGACGCAGATTGCCCTCGGGATCAACTTCGCCCTCGCGCGCGAGCGGCTGCGTCCCGAGTTCGCCCTGCGCCAGATGCTCGATCCCCCGCGCTACGACATTGGTTCCAGAATGCCCCGCTTCGCCCCCGACCTCCGCACCACCGCCGCCAGGCACATCGCCGACGGCGACGCGCGGAAACAGTTCGAGGCCCTCAAGCAGTTCATTTGGTCGGTCAAGACGGACGAGTGACAACGCCGGTAGGGTGCGTGTGCAGCAACGCGAAACACACCGCTCCATTGCCGCATCGCCATGACTTCATCGCTTTCATCTTTCTGCCTCTCTCTTTCTGTCTGCTTCTGTCTGCCGGCTTTGACCGTGCCGGAAGAGGTAGACAGAAAGAGAGAGGCAGAAAGATGGCTGCACGAATCGTCGGGGGCGGACGGGCAGAAGTGCCCATCGTCCGGGATAGTCAGTTATGCTTTCGGCGTCCGGTGGGAATGATCCGACGGGGGAGACCAACGATGAACGCGGCTCTCGACACTTTGACGCGGCGGCGGCTCGTGCAGCTTGGGGCGGGCGGGTATCTCGGCCTCAACCTGGGCGGCGTCTGGCGCGCGGAAGCGGCGAGCAGCCCGAGTGTCCCGCTGCCCGGATCGCTGCAGCCGCTCAAGGCGTGCATTCTGGTCTTCTACTACGGCGGGCCGAGTCATCTCGACACGTATGACCTCAAGCCGGACGCCCCTTCCGAAGTGCGGGGCGAGTTCCAGCCGATCAGCACGTCGGTGCCGGGCCTGCATGTCTGCGAGCACCTGCCGAAGATGGCTCGCCAGATGCACCATGTCGCCCTGGTGCGGAGTGTCACTCATCAGGCGCGGCTGCACGATTCGGCGTCGATTCACGCCCTGACCGGCCGACCGCTCGAAGGGCCCGACCGCGAACTGTTCGCTCCCCAACCTCAGACCTATCCGAGCTACGGCAGCGCGGTGTCGTATCTGCGCCGGGATCAGCCGACCGACGTGCCGTTCGCGTCGCTGCCGTTTCCGTTTCGGAACGTCCACGAAGTGCCGTGCCAGGGTGGCGGACTGATCGGGACGCGGTTCGATCCGCTCGGCATCGAAGTCGATCCGGCCAACCAGCGGTATCAGATTGAGATGCTGAAGCGTCCCGAGGGACTCAACGCCGCGCGTCAGCAGGAGCGGCGCTCGCTGCTCGATTCGCTCGACCGCACGCTCGGCCAGACTCTGACGGCGGGGGCCTCGCTGCGCGAGTTCTATGAGAAGGCGTACCGGCTGCTCGACTCGGAGCGGATTCGGCAGGCGCTCGACATTGCGCAGGAACCGGCGGTCGATCGCGAACGCTACGGGTTCGGAGCCGCGCCCGTTTCCGTCGGCGAAGGGGGCGGAGGAGGCAACGGGGCCGAGATGGCCTTCGCGAAGCAGATGCGCGGCCAGAATGTTTTACTCGCGCGGCGACTGGTCGAGGCAGGCGTGCCGTTCGTCAACGTCTACGACTTCCGGCAGCAGGGCCAGAACTGGGACGCTCACTTCAAGTGCATGAACCAGCACAAAAACTTCCTGCTCCCGCAGGCCGATCAATCGCTGGCCGCGCTCATCGAAGACCTCGAAGCGCGCGGGCTGCTCGACACCACGCTCGTCGTCGCGATGGGTGAGTTCGGCCGCACGCCGAAGATCAACGGCGACGCCGGCCGCGATCACTGGCCCGACTGTTACACCGTCCTCTTTGCGGGCGGAGGCGTTCGCGGCGGCCACGTCCACGGCTCCAGCGACCGCCTCGGCGCGTACCCGGCCACCGACCCCGTCACCCCCGGCGACCTGGCCGCAACGATCTACTGGCGCTTCGGTTTCGACCCCGCTTCCGAAGTCCATGACCAACTCGGCCGCCCCATCCACCTGTCCGATGGCGAACCGATTCGTAGTCTGTTCAGTGTGTAATGGACAGTGCGTCGACTACGTCCGAGAGTTCCCCAAGACTTCACCGTCCTCATCTTTCTGCCGCTCTCTTTCTGTCTCCCTGCTTCGACCGTACAGGAAGAAGGAGACAGAAAGAGAGCGGCAGAAAGATGGGAGAGTCAGGGGTCGGGTGTGCGACAAAAGACTTAAGCGAGTTCTTCAGTTTGGGAGAGTCCTTCAATGTTCCTCGTTCGCGTGATTCGTCGCGCCTTTGCCTCCAACCTTCGGACGATCCCTGTCAGCAATGACGAGCAAGCCAGGTTGGAGGCCCTCGGGATTCATGACCCGACGATTCAGCGTTTTTTGGTTTGGCGTCGCAGCATCGTGGCGGTGGTCGTGCTCGCCACACTTCTCAGCGCCGGGATAAACACGTTCGTGGAGTTCACTGAGACCGAAGACCGGCCTGATCTCCTCGAAGCCGTGACGGAGCATCTGCAGGAGGGAATGAAAGAGGCCGTGCCTGCGGCGGGACTCATACTGCCGGCAGATCGCGAAATGGAGGACGACGAGGACGAACCAAATGAGGACGAGGCGACCGCCAAACAGGGTTCCTCGAATGCGAAGTCAGCGACCGAATCAAAGGTCAAAGCGGGCGAACGCTCGAAGGCGCTCGGTCAGATTGCGGATGGAGTTCACGTCTTCTCGCTGTATGCTCTTCCACTGGCGGCGCTGGCCGTGGCTTGTTGCTGGACCCGGCTGAAACTCTCGTTTCAGTTCCTGCTGGTCGGGTTTGCGATCGCCTTCTTCGTGCCGATGCTGGTCGCCTTGTGCCCCTGGAGTTGGTGGGGTGAGCCCGAACAAAACGTCACGTTCGATCAAGACCCCCTCCTGTACTTGCAGGTCATGGCGGAGGGCCTGCTCGAAGGGGCTCAGCAGATGGTGCTGCTGCTTCCGACCGTGTTGTCGCTGGTCCCCGGCGTCCAGCGCGCCTGCCTGCGGGTCAAGACCCTGGTGCCGGAGTCGATGTTACCCGGCTGGTTTCTGGTGGCGGCGGCTCCGTTCTATGCCCTGTTCCTGCTGGTCATCTTCATAGCGATCAACCAGATCACCAGCGAGTCGCTGCTCCTGGTCAGCATGTTTCTGCTGGTCGCCGCGCCGTTCATTTACGTCTTCCGGGCCGATGTGTTCGCGAAACCGCTGACGACTGAAGCCGATTACCTTCGCATGCGTCGCGTGCAGCAGGTCGTAACCGGCGTGACAGTGCTGGCGGGTCTGCTGCTGGTCGTGTTCCTGGCACCTCAGCAATACCTCGGCATTCACCTGGTCGGCTTGGACGTCAAGACATCACTGCTGGGCCCGCTCGACCTCGCCGGGTTCCTGCTGGAGTTCATCGGCCGGTCGCTCTTCATGACGGTGCTGGGCGCAGACCTGTTCATGCGAATGAACCTCTCAACCTGGCAGCACCACCGAACGCTCGCCGGATCGAGCGCGGCCGAGGGCTATGACCGCGTGATGGGTGCGATGGAACAAGTTTCAGAATGAGCAAGTAGTGGATGCACGGGCCACACCATACACCTCACACTCCAACTGCACCGAACGTTGCATAACGGCTATTTTTTAGGGTGAGATAACGTGGACAATCTCACGCCGCGTGAACGCAGCGAGATCATGTCTCGTGTGAAGTCGAAGGACTCACGTCCCGAGCTGATTGTCCGAAAGGTTGTCCATGCGATGGGCTACCGGTATCGTCTGCACGTCATTTCGATGCTCGGAAAGCCCGATCTCGTCTTTGCGAGTCGGCGAAAGGTCATCTTCGTGCATGGTTGTTTCTGGCATCGGCATACTGGCTGTCCGAATACTAGAATGCCGAAGTCGCGAGTCGCCTTTTGGCGGGCGAAGTTTGCTGACAACGTCCGTCGCGATCTTTCCGTCCGACGGAGTTTGCGTCGAGCCGGGTGGCAAGTGTTGATTGTTTGGGAATGTGAAGTTCAAAAGTCCGAGAAACTGCGGACGAAGCTGGAGCGGTTCCTTGCGAAAGCGTGACATGAGGTCAATTGAGCTCTTCACTGGTGCAGGTGGTCTCGCTTTGGGGGTGGCACAAGCCGGCTTCAAACATGATGTCGTTGTCGAGCGGGATCACGATTCGTGCGAAACACTGCGACTAAACCAGACGCTCGGGCATCCACAGGTCAAGGGCTGGAAAGTTCAAGAGACGGATGTCCGTCTTGTCGATTACTCAGACTTCTTGCCAAATCTCAGTCTGTTGGCTGGCGGGGTTCCCTGTCAGCCCTTCTCGTTGGGCGGCAAACATCAAGCCCACAACGATCCTCGAGACATGTTTCCCGAGTTCATTCGAGGCGTTGCGGCACTCAAGCCCAATGCGTTCCTGATCGAAAACGTCAAAGGACTGCTTCGCGCTTCATTTGCCGACTACTTCGAGTACGTTCTGCTTCGCCTTGCTCATCCCATGATTGGCTGTCGAGCGAAGCAAACCTGGCGGCAACATCGCGCCGAACTTGAGTGCATTCATACAGCGGGATGCGAGACAGACCTCGATTACAACGTCGTCTTTCAACTTGTGAATGCCGCAGACTATGGCGTGCCTCAGCGACGTGAGCGTGTGTTCGTAGTTGGATTTCGTTCGGACCTGAAGATTCAATGGTCATTTCCACAGCCGACACACTCCAGCGATGCGTTGTTTCAACAGCAATGGGTGACGGGAGAGTATTGGGAGCGCCACCGCATCACCAAGAAGAGGCGTCCTCAGCCGAACGCGCGCAATGCAGCGCGGGTCGCAAAAGGCTACGGTGCCAACTCGTTGTTTGAGAGCGAACTTCTTCCTTGGCAGACAGTCAGAGATGCCATCTCGGATCTACCGAAGATTGCCGACGGAGAAACTGACCCGAACGATCCGCACCACTTCATCAATCCCGGTGCTCGATGTTATGCCGGGCACACTGGTAGTCCGTGGGACGAACCCGCGAAAACCCTCAAGGCAGGCGACCACGGTGTTCCCGGTGGAGAGAACACTCTTGCATTGGGTGAAGGCCAGGTCAGGTACTTCACTGTTCGTGAGTGTGCCCGATTGCAAACTTTCCCCGATGACTACCAGTTCTATGGGTCTTGGACGGAAACGATGCGGCAACTCGGCAATGCTGTTCCGGTGACGCTTGCTCACCGCATGAGCGAGAACGTTTTTCAAAAGCTAGCCGCGAAACGCGCGTGAGGATTCACGAATGCCGTCCGACACGATCTCTGAGTTGATGGACGCACTGCGTGCTCTCTTGACCGCAATTCCAGTCGATCTGAATTCCATAAACGTCGTCGAACTCGCTGAGAAACGTCGGAAGCACCTCCGAAACGAAATTCGGACCGCTGTCGGATTGCTGGAGTCGTTGGCTCGGCATATGGACCCGGTCAAGGAACCTGCAACGGTTTTCGATCCGGCGGACCCGCATCAGATTGGTCGATTGATCGGCGACACACTGCTGGAGCAACAGCGGTTTACGCTCGCCAGCCTTCATCGGTTCTACGGATCAGGAGTGTACGCAATCTACTCTCGGTCGAAGTTCGCCGCGTATCGGCTCATCAAAAACACTGATGTTCCAATTTACGTTGGTAAGGCCGATCCAGCCGATGTCTACGCGACGGAGCCGCGCGAGCAAGGTGAGAAACTCTGGGGGAGATTGAAAGAACATTCCAAGTCAATTGCGTCAGCCAGCAATCTTGAGATTGATGACTTCGAGTGCCGTTACTTGGTGGTTCGCAGCGCTTGGCAAACCACAGCGGAAGATTACTTGATCGGTCGGTTTCAACCTGTGTGGAACAAGCAAACAGGCGTCTGTCACGGTTTCGGCAAACATGGCGACTCTCCCGAGACGCGAGCAAACAAGCGATCTCCTTGGGACGCTCTCCACCCCGGCCGACAATGGGCAACACGAGAAGGCAATCAAGAAGCCAAACAAACGTCCGCTACAACAGAGCGCAAGATCCTCGACCATTTGGAACAGATGAAAGTCAAGAATCCGGACCTGTTCACGCCCGTCGTGATGTAGTGGCACGCGCGCTCGAACAGGCAACCGTTTCACAGTCCGAGCGCGTCGGCCATCGTGTAGAGGCCGGCGGCTTGGGTGGCGAGGTACTTGGCGGCGGTGAGGGCTCCGGCCGCGTAGCTGTCGCGTGACTGGCCCTTGACGGTGACTTCGAGCGTTTCGCCGAGCAGGCCGAAGACGATCGTGTGTTCGCCGACGTTGTCGCCGACACGCAGTGCGTGATAGGCGATTTCGTTGTGCGGCCGCGGACCCGGGCGGCCGTGGCGACCGTGGATTTGGTTCGTCTGACCCATCTCGCGCGCGACGATCTCACCGAACTTGAGGGCCGTGCCGCTGGGGGCGTCCTCCTTGTAGCGGTGGTGCCGCTCGATGATCTCGACGTCCACGCCGCTCGAATGATCCTTGAGGGCCTGCCCCGCCTCGGCCACCAGCTTCATCGCGATGTTCACGGCGAGGCTCATGCTGGGCGCCATCAGGATCGGCGTGACCTGAGCGGCCTCTTCGACGCGCGCCTTCTGCGCGGCGGTCAGTCCCGTGGTGGCGACGACCAGCGGGATGGATCGCTCTGCGCACTGCTTCAAGATGTGCATGCAGCCGTCGGGAGTTGAGAAGTCGATCACCACATCCGGGTGTTCGATGATCTCGGCGGTGACGGGGGCGTGGAGCTTGCCGACACCGGCCAATTCGCCCGCGTCGTGTCCGAGTTTATCTGACCCCGACCATTCGTAAGCCGCGACGACTTTCAAAGCCTTGTCGGCCGAGGCGAGTGCCACGACTCGCTGTCCCATGCGTCCGGCCGCTCCGTTCACGCCGAGTTTCAGGATGTCTGCCATGTGTTGAGTTCCTTCAATGTTCAGCGGTTGACCGCATTGGATGTTGACGAGCCAGACGAACGAGAGTGATTGCCGGTGCGGACTATACCTCGCGCGGCTGGCATTGGCACGTTTAGGATCGGTGCTTCAACAACTGTCTGAAAACGAAAAGGGCGAGCAGAACAATGGGGGCAGAACGATGAAGAGAAAAACGAATTATGTTTCCTCATCGTTCTGCCCCCATTGTTCTGCCAATTTTTGTATGGCGGTCGCTGCTGCCTGGCGGCATTGCGATAGCTGTTGATACGCCAGTCCATAGCCGCAACGGCGTGCGCGCAATCCACGGTTCGCCTGCATTTGCTCCCACGCCGTTGGCGTTGGGGCAAAACGCGGGGTGTGACGATTTCGTCCGCGCGGCATCGACTCAGACGCTGATGCCCGCCTGTTT
>JANODP010000409.1:0-13181 GCA_031412755.1 Schlesneria sp.
GACTGGGAACGACTGGGCGGAATCTTCTCGAGTCCCCCGACCGCAGTGGCCTGGGGCAGCAACCGCCTCGACATCTTCGGCATCGGCACCGACCGCGCGATGTACCACAAGGCTTGGGATGGCAGCGCCTGGCGACCCTCCCTGACGGGCTGGGAACGACTGGGCGGTACTTTCTTAAGCCCCCCTGCCGCCGTTTCTTGGGGCTCCGGCCGCCTCGACATCTTCGGCCTCGGCACAGACGGCGCGATGTACCACAAGGCTTGGGACGGCAGCGCCTGGCGGCCCTCCCTGACCGACTGGGAACGGCTCGGCGGCGTCTTCACCAGTCCCCCGGCCGTCGTTTCGTGGGGCGCCAACCGCCTCGATATGTTTGGACTCGGCGTCGATGGTGCCATGTACCACAAGGCTTGGGACGGCAGCGCCTGGCGACCCTCGCCGCTGGACTGGGAACGACTCGGCGGTATCTTCACGAGTCCTCCGGCCGTCGCCGCCTGGGGCAGCAACCGCCTCGACATCTTCGGCCTCGGCACAGACAGCGCCATGTACCACAAGGCTTGGGACGGCAGCGCCTGGCGGCCCTCCCTGACGGACTGGGAACGACTCGGCGGCATCTTCACCGCACTATAGGGTGCAGTTGCCAATTGGTGGTCCGCGAGGATTCGAGCTTCTTTCTGATCCCCTCTCCCCTTGCCTTGGTGGGGAGAGGGGGGCTTTACCCACCAATTGCGGCGGATAACAAAAAGTAGGGTGGGCAAAAGCCCACCAACGTGCGAAGCGGTCGCCTCGTCCCGCTCTTCAATCCGCGAACCGAAGCCTGGCGCGATCACTTCCGCTGGAGTCGCGACGAAACCCGAGTGGTCGGACGATCTCCCGTGGGACGCGCCACCATCGAAGCCACACACCTGAACCGTCCCATCCTGGTCCGCGCCAGAAGCGTGTGGGTCCGGCATGGACTGCATCCTCCGGAACCATGATGGGTCCGTCGAACAGATCGTCGCCGTTCAGGCGTCCGTGAATGGGCCGGCACCCAAGGTGGCAAGAGTCTCTCGCACGCGAACGCCGCTGAGTTCTTGAGGGCCGCTGTTTTGTTGGACCGCGAGGGCGGCGGCGACTCCGGCGGCTTGGCCCAGGGCCATCGCTGTCACCGTGACACGCGTGGAGGCGTGGGCGCCGCGCGTCGCCGAGTGGCAGCGGCCCGCGACCAGAAGGTTTTCGATCTTGCGGGGCAGCAGTGAGCGGTACGGGATGTCGTAGGGGGCCGGCTGGACTTTCTCGGGCTGGAAATCGTTCGCGCTGCCGACCGTCGTCTTGTTCGGGTGGAGATCGAGATACCAACAGCCGGTGGCGATCGCGTCGTCGAAGCGGCGGGACTGAAGCAGGTCGTCCTCGCACAGGACATGCTGGCCGATCAGCCGGCGGGACTCGCGCACGCCGATCCACGGATAGGCTTCCAGGAAGTACGACTTCTCGAAGCCGGGGACATCCCGCTTCCAGGCCCGGAACATGGCGAAGGCGTCGGCGCGGCCCTGCATCTCGGCGCGCGTCAGATCGGCGGCGTCGGTCGGGTTCGCGGGGACTCGCACGCCGTGAACGTAGATCTCGTTGTCGGCGAACATGAACATCACACCGGGGCCGTAGTAAAACGGAAGCTCACCCAACTTCTGAGCCTTCGCCAACGCCGCCCGACAGTTCTTCGAGAGGTCCGGGTGCTTCGACACGTTGCCAATCCGGAAATGCAGCGTGAGAGGCTGCACGACGGCATTCTGCTCGGTGGGGGCACCGGCCCACGCGGCGACGTCGGCGTCTCCTGTACAGTCGATCACGATGCGCGGCTTCACTTCGACGAGGCCATCCTTGTTAGCGACGTGCACGGCCGCGATGCGATCTCCGCGCGTCTCGGCTCCGCAGGCGAAGCTGTTGAACAGCACGGTCAGTCGTTCCTGCTGTTCACGCAGCAGTTGATCGAGCAGCAGCTTGAACTCGAACGTGTTTCGAATCGTCGGATTGTGCTTGTCGACTCGTTTGGCATCGGCCGCACAGATGCCGGACTTTGCGGCCAGTTCGAGCGGGAGGCCCCGCACGACGATGCGGTTGTCCTTGATGTTGGCAATCCCATCGAAGTAGGGGAGACCAACGCTGGTGATGATCCCTCCGGCGAAAGGGGCCTTCTCGACGAGCAGAGTCCTGGCTCCCTGCCGCGCCGCCGCCAAAGCGGCCACCGTTCCGGCACAGCCTCCACCGCAGACCAGGACGTCGGTCTCGATCGTCTTGCGAGACGCGAGCGGTCGCAATTCATCGGCCGCGTGGGCCGAGATCGCGTTCGTCGCGGTTGAAGCGCCAACTCCCACCAGCGTTGCCGCGCCGACCTTCACGAAGTCACGTCGCGTCGTTGGGTCCGAGGGCATCACACGGTCTCCTGAACTGGTCGAAATAATGGAGAGGAGCAGTGGCACGCACAACATGCTGACACTCAAGGTCGAACATGGCCACCCAGCCTCGCTCCGATGCGAACATTGCGCTGCATCGACGGAGTCAGCAAGGATTTGGTCAACCACCTGGCGGCGCCGATCGAATACACTCCCGCACGACACACGTCTGGTGGGTCCGGCTGTGACTGATGACGTGGAACTGGTTAGAGTCAATTCACATCTGTGGGAGTGCAGCCAACCGCACAGGTCTCCAAACGAATGCCACCACCCCCTCGTCATCCCACAATCCGATGAATGAGACGACACGAGTCCTGTTTGAGCAGCTTGGCATCGCCCTCGGCCTGGGGTTGCTGGTGGGAATCCAGCGGCAGTTCGCCGAGTCGACGCTGGCGGGAGTGCGCACGTTCCCGATCGTGACGGTTCTGGGCACTCTGACAGCCCAGCTTGACCGGGAACTCGAAGCCCACGGCTGGCTCGTCGCGGCTGCCCTGGTGGGTGTGGCCATCGTGGTCGGCATCGAAAAGGCGCGCATCCTCCTCCGGCAGAGACGGACTGACGTCGGGCTCACGACGGAAGCCGCCTTGCTGCTGATGTTCGTCCTGGGTGCGTATCTGGTGTCCGAGGAGCGCATCGTCGCCGTCGCGGTCGGCGCGGGGGTGGCCGTGCTGCTGCAATTCAAATCGGAACTGCACGGCATCGTGGCCCGGCTCGGAGCGGACGATCTGCGGGCGATCATGACGTTTGCGTTGATCTCCTGCATCGTGCTGCCGCTGCTTCCCAACCAGGACTACGGACCGTTCGAGGTTCTCAATCCGTTTCAAATCTGGTTGATGGTCGTGCTCATCGTGGGTGTGAGCCTGACGGGGTACATCATCTACAAATTCTTCGGACGCGATGCCGGGACCGTGCTGGGCGGCATTCTCGGCGGGGCCATTTCCAGCACGGCAACCAGTGTGAGCTACGCGCGGCGCTGTGCGCTCGCGCCCGAGACCGCCCGGCTGGCGGCCGTGGTCATCGCGATTGCCTCGGCGATGGTCTACGCGCGGGTGTTGATTGAGATCGCCGTGGTCGCCCCTCAGCAGTTTTCGCAACTCGCGCCGCCGATTCTCGCGGTGATGTTGGCGAGTGCGCTGGCGGCGTTCGTCGCGTGGTGGCAAACCCGGAATCATCAAACCAAAATGCCCGAACAGACCAACCCGACGGAACTCAAATCGGCCGTGGTGTTCGCCGGACTGTACGCCGGAGTGTTGTTGGCTCTCGCCGCCGCGAAGCACTACCTGGGTGGCGGTGGCCTGTATGCGGTGGCCGTGTTGTCGGGCCTGACCGACATGGACGCCATCACGATCTCCACCGCGCGGCTCGTCGGGTTGAGCGACGGCCACGGAATCAGCGTCACGAACGGATGGCGATTGATTCTGGTGGCTTCCCTGGCGAACCTGGGGTTCAAGCTGGCGATCGTCAGCGCGATCGGAGGCCGGACGCTGTGCCGGAGAGTGGCCACCGTGTTTGCCGCGCCGCTGATTGTCGGCATCCTCGTGCTGGGACTGTGGCCGAGCGGATAGTCGCCTTCATCGCTCCGCGTGAAGCAGGCAGTAGCTGAACTCGCAAGAGTTCAGAGTTCTTCAACTCACTGAATTCTTGCGAATTCAGCGACATGGTGACCACCGCGGGTCCAGCTAGCCCGGATTATTCGTGGCTCCTCGTGCAGGGAACGGGCTGTGGGGTCAATCCGGCCTGTCGCAAGCGCCTCCCGTTTGGCTCGGAAAAGCGTTCCGGCGGCACAAACACGTCGTGTTTGTCACGGAAAATCGCTCCGGAGTCGCAAACAGGTCTTGTTTGCCACGGAAAATCGCTCCGGAGTCGCAAACACGTCGTGTTTGCCACGGAAAATCGTATTTCCGCGACGGACGAGCAAATTATGTAAGGAGTTACGAAAAACAGGGCTTTCCCGGGGCGTTGGCAGGCGCTAGCGGGCGGCGATTTCGCCGAACATGAGGTTTCCCGAGGCGATGGTCGCTTCCACGTCGAGGCGCTGCTTGTTGGGGGCGATGCGGAAGACGACGAGGTCGGCGAGCGAGCCGCGGCGCAGACGGGCGACTTCGTAGCCAAGCAACTTCGCCGGGTTCTTGCTCGTCATGTCGATCGCGTCTTTCAACGAGACGCCCGCAAACTCGATGACGTTCGCCACGCAGACGTCTGTTTCCTGAGCCGATCCCGCCAGCAGTTCGTGCTGGCCGGCGACGACCAGTTTGCCGCTGGCCAGAATCTCACTGCGGCCGAGTTTGCTTTCGTAAACGCCGGGGGGACAGCCGGCCCAGCCGGCCGCGTCGCACGTCAGGATCGTTTGCTTCGGCGACTTCACCCTGAGGAATGTGCGGACCAGCGACGGCGGCAGGTGATGACCATCGGCGATCAGGCTGGCGGTCAGGCGGGGATCGGACAACTGCTCGAAGATGTAATTGCGATGGCGGTGAATCATCGCGTGGGCTCCGTTGCCGAGATGCGTGCTCAGCTTCGCGCCGGCATCGACCGCCGCGCGCACCTGCTCGGGGGTGGCCGCCGTGTGTCCGATCGAGATCACGACCCGATGAGCCACTGCCTGACGAATGAACTCGATCGCCCCGTCCGCTTCCGGAGCGATCGTCACCAGCTTGATGCGGTGGCCCGAGATCTCCTGCAACCGCTGGAACTCGTTCCAATTCGCCGGTCGCACGTGTTGCCGGGGATGCGCACCGCGCGGCCCATCCTCGGCCGAAATATATGGTCCTTCGAGATGACACCCGCAGACCATCCGGTCGGCCCACGGCTCGCGTTCGCAGGCGGCCCGAATCGCGGCGAACCCCGCCGCCAGACCCTCGAACGAATTCGTGATGAGTGTCGGACAGAGCCGCGTCACGCCAAACCGCGAATAGGGCGCGAGCGCCTTCAGGACGTCGTCCGCCTTCAGAGCCTCATCGCTGAACCAGACGCCGCTGTGACCATTGATCTGCAAGTCGAACAGGCCGGGCGCGACGAACGGCCAGTCCTCGACAGCCCTCTTGGGCCAGGCGGGCTCGACCGACCGAATACGATCTCCGCGACACGTGATCTGAAGCGGTTCGCCATTCTCGTAGCTGCGGGCACGGAGGGTGAGCATGATCGGGCTTCCCGGGGCATTCGGAAGAAAAGGCCTCCCCTCGGAGTGCCTGCCCCCAGCGTCTGCGGGCGTGCCGATTCTAAGTGGCGCCGCGAAAGAATCTACACCGCGCTGTCCCTGATTATTCACGTCTCGGGTAATGTCGTCGACAGAGCGTGACATTGAAGCCTGACGCGCAAGCGAAGGGATGTCACAGCAGAACCTTCGCTTGCGCGTCAGGCTTCAATGCGACCATGAATCATCCGGGCTATCCCTGATTCACGCTGCGACCAAAATCAGCGGTCACACAGCCCGGGATCGGCACCGGCGCGAAATGACTTCTGATCTCTGACTTCTGATCTCTGCCTTCTTCCGCCGCCCTCACGTCGCCGGCCGGTGATCGACCGGGACCACCCACGTCGTGGGCGAACCCTGGGTCTCTTCCAATCGCTTGTTGTTCGCGTTGTTGCCGAGACCCGGCTGGCGGATGAAGTAGAACATGCCGATGCTGCAGACGACGACGGCGGCCAGCATGGCCGCGGCAATCAGGAGGGTGCGCGTCATCTCGTCCATCGACTTTTTGAGCCGGACCGGGCCGCTTTTGTTCAGGGCCGCCGTCACCGCCGGGACGCTCAGCCTGGAGGCCAGTTCCTGCACGACGGGCAACTTGCCCCCCGAGGTCGATCCCGGCAAGCGCAGGCTCGATCCCGGCCGCCGTTCCTTCGACGCGAGTTTGTTCACCGATTTCGACTTCGGGCTGCGCAGGCCCGCTGCCGTGGCCGGAGTCGTCCCGGACGCCGACAGGTCGTCGGCCATCGACGCCGGCGCCAGCACGTTGACGTCGCCGTCATTCCGCGGGTTGGCGGCGGAGGACTCCGACGAGGAACCCTGCAACGACTCGACACCGCACAGCGCGGCGACCAGCATCAGGTGCTTCTGCTTCCACGCGGTCGGCGCGTGTTCGATCAGCCACCGCGACAGCGCCTCCGAGACTTCGATCGCCGTCTGGTACCGGTCGGCGGTCTTCTTGGCCATCATCTTGTCGAGGATTTCCAGCAGCGAGGGGTCAATGTCGGGTCGCTCATAGCGGACCGACGGCGGCGTCTTGGTCTGATGGGCGAGCAGCCGCTGAACCAGCGTGCCGTCCGTGAACGGGGGATGTCCGGTGAGGGCGAAGTAGAGCGTACAGCCCAGGCTGTAGATGTCGGCCCGCGCATCGACCTGATGGCTGTCGATCGCCTGCTCCGGCGCGAGATAGTCGGCCGTGCCGAGCACCTTCTCGTCGTGCTTGATCGTCAGCGACTCTTCGTCGTCCGACTTGAAGAACCGCGCCAGGCCGAGGTCCAGCAGCTTCACGATCCCCTGATTGTCGATCAGCAGGTTGCCCGGCTTGACGTCGCGGTGAACCATCCCGAGTTGGTGGGCGTGTCCCAGGCCGTCGGCCGCCTGCCGGATCGTGTCGACCGCCGTGACATAGTCGAGCGGCCCGCGGTCCTTGACGATCTGCTCGAGGTTCCGGCCCTCCACGTATTCCATGACGAGGAAGTGGATGTCGGTCCCGCTTTCGGTCTGCTTGTCGACGTCGTAGGCGCGGACGATGTTCAGGTGGTTCATCGCCGCGACGGCCCGCGCTTCACGGTGAAAGCGGCCCAGATACGACGTGTCCTGCACCTTGTTGGCCGGCAGTACTTTGATGGCACACCGCCGCTCCATCATGATGTGCTCGGCCAGATACACCGCGCTCATCTCACCCGCGCCGAGCAGCGACAGCAGCCGATACCGTCCGAGCAGGAAACCCTTGTGCCGGCCCTGCAGCAGCTTCTCCGACTGCCATTCGGTCAGCGCCTGGCGGTCGACCAAAGCCGTGGCAATGGCGACGGAGTCATTGCAGTTGATGCCGCCGTCGAGCAACTCCTGCAACAGCACGTCGACGCGGTCCGGCTCGATCAAGCCGCTTTGCTTGACCCCGGCGAGAAATGAGGCGGCCGTCAGTTTGATCGTCATGGAAAATTGTCCTTCGACTCCGGTCGAACCCGATGCTCAACGTGCGACATCCGCCCGGGGGACTTGTCGCAATCCACCTTTGGTATCAGTCTCGCCGCGCCCCGAGACTGCTGTCGATGGATTGTCACGCGGCTTTCACAAACTCTCGAACCTTCGCGCCAGTTCCGATCTTCCGCCGGATCGTGCCGTCACGTCCCCTTTTTGCCACGAGCTCTCCGCCAACGGTCGGATGCCTCAGGCCGCGGCCGGGTGCCGCCCGACCACTTCGATCTCGAACACCAGCGACTCACCCGCCAGCGGATGGTTGGCGTCGAGCGTGACTTCGTCGGGCGTCGCCGTGCGGACCCAGACATCCAGTTCCCGGCCGCCGACCGTCGCCGTCAATTGATCTCCCTCATCGACCTTCTCCAACAGACCGAGGCGCGGAGCCTGCTGCTGCAGTTTCGGATCGCGATAGCCAAACGCCTGCTCGGGAGGAACCGCGATCCGCCGCCGTTCGCCGACGCGCATGCCGATCACCGCGCGACTGACGCCGACGATGACTCCCGGCCCGCCGGCCACAAACTCCAACGGCTCGCGCTGGCCGGACGTTTCGATCACGCAGCCATCGGCGGCGTACGACGTGTAATGCAGTTGAACGGTGTCACCGGGACTGACGATGCTCATGACAATGGTCTCCTACAGCAGGACGTGGCAGTTGCGGTTGCGGATGTCGATCGCCCGTCGCTCGAACTCGTCCGCCTTCGTCTCCAACCGGGCGGCCCGCAGCAACCCGGAGAAGCCGAGCAGCGTGTCGGCCACCTGGTCCGACTCGTTGCCGTAGCAGCGCTGGCACATCTTGACGGTCCGCTCCATCCACTGGTCGGTCTCGTCGAGCCGCCGCTTCACGAGACAGAGCCGCGCGAGACTTTCCGCGAACTTGATTCCAGTGGCGTGCGACATCCCCAACGCCTTCTCGCTGATGGCCAGTCCCAGCCGCAGGGCCTGCTCCCCTTCCGCATGTCGGCCGCGGGCGAGATGGGCCTGGGCGAGTCGCTTGATCGCGGGCAGCAGCGACACGTGCTCCGCCCCGACGGCCTTCTCGCGCAGGGCAAGTTCCTGGATTGTCAGCGACTCCGCCTGAATCATCCGTTGCAGGCGCCGCGACGATTCGGCCGCCACCGCCAGCACGTCGGCCAGCGCCAGCGGAGGACATTCTTTGGCTTGGTTGTAGATCGCCATCGCCCGCGCTCCGATCGAGAGGGCGCGCGCGGGGTGGCCTTCCGCCAGGGCCAACTGGCCGCAGCGGGCGAGGACTTCCGCCACCAGCGGATGCTCGCCCCCCAGGCTTTGTTCCCGCAGGGCCAAGGCGCGGTCGAGGACTCGTTTGGCTTCGACCAGATCGGCGCGGGCCAGCGATACCTCACCCAGCCAGACGAGCGTCTTCGTCAATTCGGGATGCTCGGCTCCCAGCGACTGCTCGGTCAGTTCGAGCGCCCGCTGGTGAAAGGTTCGCGCCACGTCCGGATTCAGCCGCGCGGCATTCAGACAACCGAGTCCGTTCAACGTCTGGACGAGTTGCGGATCGTGCGGCGCGAGTCGGCGCTGCTGGATTTCGTGAGCCCGATTCAGCGTCCGCTCGGCGTTCGCGTGACGCCCCGCCGTCAGATAGACGTAGCCCAGGCTGCACAAGGTGAGCGCGAGCTGGATCTCATCGGGAGGCTGCTGCTTCTCGAAGACGATCACCGTCCGATCGAGCAGCCGCTCGGCGGCACCGTGCCTGCCGAGAGCCAGCAGCGCTTCGGCCAACTGACGCTGCGCGCGGGCCACGAGCGCGTGTCCCGCCGGATGCAGACGGCGGCGAATTTTGAGGGCCTTGCGCAGCAGAGACTGCGCCGATTCCGAACGGCCCCCCTGCAAACGGTACGCGCCGAGGTTGGACAATCCCTGGGCGACCAGCGGGTGATACCAGCCGACCGCCCGTTGACACTGCCGCACGGCTCGGGCCGTGAGTCGTTCGGATTGCTGGATCCGCCCGCTCAGCCGCAGCACCGAGGCCACGTTCATCAACTGCACCACCAGCACGGGATCGCCGGGTGCGAGTCGTCGCCGCGCCTCGCGCAGGTTTCGCACGAAGGCCCGCCGTGCCAGTTCGTACTCGCCCCGCGCGACGTGCAGCGCCGCGAGATTGTTCCGGGCGCGCACCAGTTGCGGTCGCGAGGCGGCAGCCCGAGCCGCCGCTCGAGCGGCGGACATGTCGCTCGACGAAGTTCGCGCCGCATCGACCTCACCCGGCAGTGCGAGCACACGACGGCAGATCGTCAGGGCCGAATCGAATTGACCGCGCTGATAGTGGAGTTCGGCGAGTTGATTCAACACCGAGGCGACCGCGTCGGCCGAGTGGCACGGAACGTTGTCGCAGCGGGCGGCGAAGTCGCTCAGCAGTTGATCGGCTCGATCCAGCTTGCCCAGCGACGTGAAGAGCGACGCCAGCCACGACAGGCTGCGCACGGTCTGTTCGTCCGTTTCACCGAGCGTCCGCTGCTGAAGAGTCCAAAGCTCCTGCACGAGCACGCGGGCGCGGCCGGGTTGACGCCGATCGCCGTACCACTGGGCGAGGCGCTGAAGGGGAGCGGCCAAATGAAGATCGTTCGCCGACGGCCGGTTGCGAGCCGCGACGAGCTCGTCGATCAAGCTCTGCTCGGTCACCATGTCCGGTCACTCCTCAGAAAAAATGTCAGTCACCGCCGCCGCAGCTTCGCGGGCGAAGGCTTCGTCCGCTCGACCGTTCACCGCCGCACCCATCCGGGGACCTCGCCGCCGATCCGGCATGGCGGGACTCCAGTCGGGCTGGGCGAGGACGTCATCGGACACGGGCCGCGTCCGGCGACGCTGCAGCGCGGACCGCATCTGGTCGAGTTGCCACCGGCAGGAGCCGAAGTTCAACAGCCTGGGGAGGTCGCGACGCAATCGATCCAGCCGCTGGCCCAGCACGTCCCGCTCGACGTCATCGAGCTGTCCGAGTCGGCCGATCGCGGCGAGATCCAGCGAGACTTCATTCAATTCGCGGGTCAGCGTCTGACGGTGCTCGGCAATCTGCGCGCTGCGCTGTTGCAGCAGTTCGTCGCGTTCCGCCTCGCTCGACCAGACATCCAGTTCGAGCAACCGCCCCGTCGCGACATGATCGCCGTGCAAGGCATGGGCATCGTGGGCCTGTCGCCAACTGATGTCGCCGCGCTTCAGATGTTCGATCAACTCCCGTTCGAGCGTGGCGGGGTCGGCCTCGGGCAGCCACTGGTCGTCCAGCTCCAGACCGGGAATCTTCAGCAACTCGGCGTGGAGGGCATGACGCGGGTCGATCTCCATCAGTGGCAGCGACCGGCTGCCATCGAACAGCGCGTGAATCCGCTCGACGCTCCGCCGGCAGCAGGCGATCCCCGCGCGGACGAGCGGCGACGGGTGCGCCTGCCACTGCTCGTTCAGTTCACTCAGGACGCCGGCCGTTCGTTCCAGAACCTCGTCGCGCAGGTCGAGGGCATCTTGAGACAACAGCCCCGCCGACGAGGCCGACTTCATTCCGCTCAGCCTCAACCAGCGCCGGGCCAGTTCGATCGCCTGCCGCAGGACGGCGTGCATCTCGTCGGTGGCAGCGGCAGGGTTGCGAGCGGGCACCGTGGGACTGATCCCGTTGCGCTGGGCGTTGTCGTTCGCTTCGAGTCGCAATTGTGAGGACAGGCGGTTCACCTCCTGGCGCACCCAGTGGCATTCTCCTTCGAGATTGCGGCAGACCGGGCGGAGCAATCGAGACGCGAGCAGCAGCGTCTCGTGCCACTTGCACCAGGCCTGCGTGGCCTCGGGGTGCCGGATGCTGGTGCCGGCGGTCAGTGTCCAGTGGGCATGCAGGAACAGCAGCGAGGTCCGGCCATAGTTGACGGCCTTCCGCGCCGTCTCCTGCAACCAGCGCGAGGCGGTCTCGCCGAGCGACACGGGATCGAGGTCTTCGTGCTCCTCCAACTGCGGCCGAAAGAACTCGACGATTTGTCCGTCGAGCCGGTCTCCGTAGAGCGCGATGCGGCTGCAATAGTTGTAAAGCTGGCTGCCCCCGGGCGCGATCTTGAAGGCGCGCAGAATGGCCGTGGCGGAAGCCGATCCGGAAATCAAAACCGTCGGCAACGCCGCCGCCCGCAACAAAAAGCCGGACACGAGGCGACGCTCGGCATTCCCCTCGGTCAACATTTCCGGTCGGAAGCGGCGCAGGTCGTCATCCAGTTGCCGGGCGAGCTCACCCTTCGAGTCGCTGAGCTGCCGGCCGAGAATCAGCGATCGCAGCAGCCACACGGGAGGAAACGGAACCGGCAGGCCCGGTCGCAGTTCGGTACAGCGCGCGACGTGCATCGCCAGCGGCAGGCGGTCGTTGGACAACAGTTCCCCCACCAGCTCGGTCTCGGGCGCGGTCGTCGAGGTCGTGGTGCGGAAGTCTGAGTCCTCAACGCCGGCGACAACTCGCACGGGTCGGTTGATCGCGCTGCTGGACGACGCGGCGGACACCGGAGGCTCGACGAAATGCTGTTCGTCCGTCGGGACCGGCCATCCGCGCAGCTTCGGCGGGGGAGTCTGCTCTTCAAACACGCACTCGGCCAGCGGAGACGGCTGGAAGATCGAGTCGGCTCCCAGCGAAGTCGGCTGCGGCGTCGAGGGCCACGATTTGGTCGTTGCTTCAATCACGATGGGGAGCGCCGGCGGCAACGCCGGCGTGGTGAATGACGAATCGCTCGGCGGAGACAGGGCGGCCAATGTCTCTGCCTGCATTGGCACCGCAACCGGCGAAGACTCGGTCATTGTCGGAGCGGACTCGTCGGGAGAGACGTCGCCGGGAGTGGCGTCGGCGGACCGTTGAATGCGACCGCGAGCCAACGCGGTGGCGAGTTGTCGGCCGTATGCCTCGGTCACTCGATCGTTGCACTCGACCCAGTCGGAGTCGGACAGTCCGTCTCCCCGTTCGCACAGCTTGAGGAGGAGATTGAGCGGATGCGTTTGCCGACCGATCGCCTCGAGTTCGGCGTCGGGCTTCGCTCCGCCCGGTTGCGATGCCAGCGCCAACAGTCGACGCGCTTCGGCGTGACAGATGGCCAGCGGCGCGAACTCGGCAGCTTCGACGTGACGCAGCCTCAAGACATCGTCGAGCATCGGAATGATTCGTTCCCGGCGTTCGCGGTCGTCCAGCAGATGGCTCAACGCGGGCAGCGTGATGCGGGCCGCCGCGGCCTCGTCGGACCCGGCCTCCGTGATGCCGATCTGTTCCGCCAGTTGCAGCGTGCGCGCGCGATACGAATCGAGTTCGTCGATCAAGGCGTCGGCGGGAGGCTCACCGGGAACGTCGAGTCGGTCGGCGGCGTCCAGGAGTCGTCCGGCCAGACCCTCGCGCCACTGGCCGAGATGCTCCAGTTCCTGACGTAGCTCGTGAAGACTGCGAACCATGCTCATGACTGCTCCGTCCGACTCGTACTACGAACGCTTCGTTTCTTGTCGGCTTGCGCAAAGACTTCTGCTTCAAAGTAGCCTTCATAGCGCCGCGTGAAGTCAGCCGCTGATGTGTGGACCCAAGGATCAGCCAACCGCACCGAACCCACGCACCGCTCACTTCACGCGGAGCG
>JANODP010000410.1:0-24833 GCA_031412755.1 Schlesneria sp.
ACCGACGTCCCCAAGACACCGGCCTCGCTGGAAGAGTCGCTCGCCGCGCTGCGCCGAGATCACCAGGTCCTGTTGCGGGGCGACGTCTTCACCGAAGACGTGATCGACACCTGGATCTGGTACAAGTCGGTAAAGGAAGTCGAGGCCCTGCGCCAGCGACCGCATCCGTTTGAGTTCGCGATGTACTACGACATCTAAGTGGAACCGCATTGATCTCTGGGTAGCTGAATTCGCAAGAATTCAGTCAGTTCCGCGAAATCTGAACTCTTGCGAGTTCAGCTACTGATTACTTTCCTCTGCGGGTCCACTCAACCCGTTTCGTGATTGGGGACTTCCCATTCGTCGTCTCCTTCAATTCGTCGAATCCCCAGCCTTTCTCGAATGGAAGCGGTTCGACGAATTGAGGGAGACGACGAATGAAACCGGTCGCATTCGTAGAAACGGTCGCCGCATCGCGAGTTAATGTGCGGCCGCCCGTTCCGCGGCATCGAACGAGCGGCGATTCACTCGGCTTCGTCCGGCGCTGGCACGACGAAGCGGTGCTCGTTGTCGACAACGACGATGTCGCCCGGTTGGAGTTTTCGGCCGCGTCGCGTTTCGAGGGCACCGTTGACGGTGACATAGCCATCCTGGATCGCCAGCTTGGCCTGACCGCCGCTGCCGACCACACCGGCGCGCTTGAGGAACTGATCGAGCGTGATCGGTCGCGGGTCGGAAGGCGTCACGGGGGGGACTTTCGAGAGGGAATCGATCGGGCGAGTCGACTGCGTTTGCGGGCGGGCGCGGGCGGGCTATCTTACGCGGCAACTCTTCGAGTTCCCAAGCCGCTCGTTCCATCCGTGGAAGAATTCTCATGCCGAACGCCGATCGCAAGCCCAAGGTGGAGTACCTCGTGTTCGACATTGAGGCCATCGCGGATGGAGACCTCGTGTCGAAGATCCGGTATCCGGGTGAGGGCCTGCCCGGACCGGAGGCGATTGCCCGCTATCGTGCCGAACTCCTCGCCGAGACCGGTCGCGACGTGTTGCCGGTCACGTTCATGCTGCCGATCTCGGTGGCGGTCGCCAAGGTGGATGCCGATTACCGGCTGCTCGATCTGTCGGTCCTGGATGCCCCGTTGTTCCGGCCGCATGTCATCGCCAGGCACTTCTGGCAGGGCTGGAATCATTACGGCCGGCCGACCCTCGTCAGCTTCAATGGGCGCGGCTACGACCTGCCCGTCCTGGAGTTGGCCGCCTACCGCTACGGCTATCCGGTCCCGGCCTGGTTCAATGTCGAGGCCCGCAGTTTTGAGCAGGCTCGCAACCGTTATAACCTCGAGGCGCACCTCGATCTGTTCGACCTGCTCTCCAACTACGGAGCGGCCCGGCTGAGCGGTGGCCTCAACCTGTTGGCCAATCTGATCGGCAAGCCGGGCAAGGCGGGCGTCGATGGTTCGCAGGTGCAGGACATGTTCGACCGGGGCGAGTCGGCGGCCATCAACGACTACTGCCGCTGCGACGTGCTCGACACGTACTTCGTGTTTCTGCGAACGCGCGTTCTGCTCGGCAAGCTGACGCTTGATGCCGAGCGAGAACTGGTCACCTCAACCAAGCAGTGGCTCGAAGAGCAAAGTCCCAGCCTGCCGGTGTACGCTCACTACCTCTCGCACTGGGGCGACTGGCAGCCGCCGGTGGACTGAGTGGGAAGGCGGAAGGTGGAGGGCGGAGGGCGGAGGGCGGGAGGAAGAGCTGCCGCGAACTAACACTCGCCTCGTGCAGCGGCGCGGCTAGAATCCGCCGTCCAAGGTTGATCGCTCGCCAGACCGTTTGTCGATGTCTTCGCCTTTCATTCCGAACTCCGCCTTCCGCCTTCCGAACTCCCCCCTCCGAACTCCGAACTTCCCCATGGGTTACCGCAGCCTGCAAGAATGTGTCGCCGACCTCGAGCGACACCAGCGACTCGTCCGCATCGAGGCCGAGATCGATCCGTGTTTGGAGGCCGCCGAAATTCAGCGGCGGGTCTACGCGGCAGGTGGGCCGGCGCTGCTGTTTGCCAACGTGAAGGGCTGCCGGTTTCCGATGGTCTCGAATCTGTTTGGCACGCTCGACCGAACACGGTTCCTGTTTCGAGATGCCCTCGAAGCGGTGCGGCATCTTGTCGAGCTCAAGATCGATCCGGGTCAACTGGCGCGGCGACCGCTGCGATACCTCGACCTGCCGCGCACGCTGTGGTCGATGTGGATTCGACGCGCCCGTTCGGGACCGGTCCTGGAATGCGAGACGACGCTCGACCAGTTGCCGCAACTCAAAAGCTGGCCCAACGACGGCGGGGCCTTCATCACGCTGCCGCAGGTTTACACCGAGCATCCCGACCGGCCGGGCTTCAAGAACTCGAACCTCGGCATGTACCGGGTGCAGCTCGGCGGCAACGACTACGTGCCGAATCGTGAGGCCGGTTTGCACTATCAGATCCACCGCAGCATCGGCGTCCATCACGCCGCCGCGATCCGGCGCGGTGAGAAACTGAAGGTCAACATTTTTGTGGGCGGTCCCCCCGCGATGGCTCTTTCCGCCGTGATGCCGTTGCCCGAAGGGCTGTCTGAACTGTTGTTCGCGGCCGCGCTGGGGCGGCGAGCCGTGCGGATGATTGTTCCGCCCAAAAAGAAGGACGGGCAAGAGTGCCCATCCTACGGGTTGCCGATCTATGCCGATGCCGACTTCTGCATCACGGGAACGATTGATCCGAGCCGTACCAAGCCCGAAGGGCCGTTCGGCGATCATCTCGGTTACTACAGTTTGCAGCACGAGTTCCCCGTGCTCGAAGTCGATCGCGTGTACCATCGCCGCGACGCGATCTGGCCGTTCACCGTGGTGGGTCGGCCTCCGCAGGAAGACACGTCGTTCGGCGCGATCATTCACGAAATCACCGGGCCGATCATTCCGACGGTCATCGCCGGAGTGAAGGCGATCCACGCGGTCGATGCGTCCGGAGTCCACCCGCTGCTGCTCGCCATTGGCACTGAGCGGTACGTCCCCTACGCGGCGACGCGAACTCCGCAGGAGTTGCTCACGACGGCGAACGCGATCCTGGGGCAGGGACAGCTCTCGCTGGCGAAGTACCTGTTCATCGTGGCCGGCGAGGACAACCCCGGTCTCGACATCCACGACATCGCGGCCTTCTTCCGTCACGTGCTGGAGCGGGTCGATTGGCGCAACGATCTCCATTTCCAAACGCGGACGACGATCGACACGCTCGACTACTCGGGCAGCGGCTTCAACCAGGGCTCCAAGGTCGTGATCGCCGCCGCCGGACCGAAGCGGCGCGAACTCGGAACGGAACTGCCGCAAGATTTTTCGTTACCCGACGGCTTTCGCAACCCGCGCATCGCGCTGCCGGGTGTGATCGTCGTGGAATGCAATGAGCAACGAGCAATGAGCAATGAGGCAGTAGGGTCGAGACGCGACACGCTTTCTGTCTCATTGCTCAGCACTCATTGCTCAGCACTGATCTCCGCCTTCCCCCTCCTCGTCCTCGTCGATGACGCTGAGTTCGCCGCGCGGACGCTCAACAACTGGCTGTGGGTGACGTTCACGCGGTCGAACCCCGCCGCCGACATCGACGGATTCGGAAGCTTCACCGATCAGAAGCACTGGGGCTGCACAGGGCCGCTCGTGATCGACGCCCGCATCAAACCGCATCACGCTCCGCCTCTGATCGAAGACCCCGCCGTAACGCGTCGAGTCGATCAACTCGCCGCCCGCGGCGGGCCTTTGCACGGGGTCATCTGATTCGTAACTTGTGCCATCAGGATCGGCGCATCAATGACGATCGGGATGGATGGTGGTACTGCTCGCCATCAGCGACAGCCAAACAAAGATGGGCAGAACAATGGCGGCAGAATGATGAGGAAGCGGGATTCGTTTTGTTCGCCATCGTTCTGCCCCCATTGTTCTGCCAGTCCGTTCAAGGTGAAACATGACTGACCAGAACGTATCAACACTGGCGGGCCGAGTTGCCGTCATTACGGGAGGCGAAAGCGGCATCGGCCGGGCCACGGCGCGGCGACTCGCCGGCCTCGGTGTCCGCGTGTTTGTCGGCGACATGACGCTGCGGGATGAGAACCGGGACGAATTTGCCCGGCTCGGAATCGACTCGCGCCGGTGTGACGTGCGGTCGCTCGATGACTTGCGGATGCTGGTCGACTCGGCAGCCGAGCGGGCGGGGCGGCTCGACATTCTCGTCAACAACGCCGGAATCGGGATGACCAAGCAGATCGACGATGTCTCTGAAGCGGACTGGGATGCCTGTCTGGACACGAACCTCAAATCGGCCTTCTTCGGTTGCCAGTTCGCGATCCCGCATCTGCGTCGCGTGGGAGGCGGTTCGATCATCAACACGGCGAGCAATGCGGGGCTGCTGCCGCGCGCTCACGATCCCGTCTATTCGATCAGCAAACTGGCGCTGGTGGGGCTGACGAAGAGCCTCGCGCTGTGTCACTCGCGGGACTGCATCCGCATCAACGCCGTCTGCCCCGGCCCCGTCGAAGAGACCGGGATGATGAACGCCGACCTGGCGCAGGCCGCCGATGTCGAGGCGGCCAAGCGCCAGTTCATCGGTGCGAGTCCGCTCGCCCGCGCCTGGGGTCGCATGATCTCGCCCGATGAGGTGGCTCAGGCGATCGTCTATCTCGCGAGCGATGCCGCGGCGATGGTGACGGGAACCTGTCTCGCCATCGACGGCGGCAAGTCGCTGGGCGTGCCGCCTCGTGTGGACGAGATCTCGCTCCCCTAGCGCGGACGACTACAATTCGTTCGCCTCGGTCTCGTTCGAACCTGTGATGAAGGAGTCACCATCATGACCGCTCAGACTGTTGAACAACTGCGTGCGAAGAAGTGCCTGCCGTGTGAAGGGGGAGTTCCCAAGCTGACGACCGCCGCAGCCGAGGCTCAACTCGCGAAGCTGCCAGGCTGGACGATCGCTCATCAGGGCGAGCGGATTCGGAAGGAGTGGGTCGTCAAGAACTTCCTGGCCGCGATGCGCTTCTTCGAGCGCGTTGCCGAGGTCTCCGAAGCCGAGGGCCATCATCCCGACCTGCATCTCGTCGGCTATCGCAACGTCGCCATCGAGATCTGGACGCACGCCATCGGCGGGTTGTCCGAAAACGATTTCATCCTCGCGGCCAAGATCGACGAGTTACCGATCGAACTCAAGACCATCGCGCCTTAGCGCGGATTATTCACGCCTCGGGTAGTGTCGTTGACAGAGCGTGGCATTGAAGCCTGACGCGCAAGCGAAGGATGTCACAGCAGAACCTTCGCTTGCGCGTCAGGCTTCAATGCGACCGTGAATAATCCGGGTTAGCGCAACGTCGTTCCCGCCACTCGCCAAACAAACAAGGCCGCGTCCGGATGTCCCGGACGCGGCCCTGGATTCAAGTTGTCGTGGCGAACTCTCAAGCCGCAGCGGCCGGTTCGCGGCCGGTCGTTTTCATCGGGATGCGGTCGTCCACGTCGTAGGCGAGTCGGAAGAACCGCAGCGTCTTGATCGCCCACCACGTCGGATCGAGCTCCCACCACTGATGGCCGGCCGGGGCCACGTGAGGATGTGCGTGGTGGTTGTTGTGCCAGCCTTCGCCGTACGCCCAGATCGCGACCCACCACAAGTTGCGGCTTTCGTCGCGAACGTCGTAGTTGCGGTAGCCCCAAATGTGCGTGGCCGAGTTCACAAACCAGGTGCCGTGATAAACCAGAACCATTCTCATGCACAGTCCCCATAACAGCATCGGCAGTCCACCGACGAGGTAGAGGGCGATGCCCGAGGCGACCAGCCACAGGAAGTAGGTCTTCTCGAAGAATTGCAGCATCGGGTCCTGCACCAGATCGGGAGTGTACTTCTGAAACAGCGCCTGTTGCTGAGCCGGCGTCCGTTTGATGAACAACCAGGTCAGGTGCGACCAGATCGCCGTGATCAGCGGTGAATGCGGGTCACCCGGTTGATCGGATCGCTGATGATGCAGCCGGTGCGTGGCCGACCAGGCGAGCGGCGAGCCCTCACCCGAAAGCGATCCCGCCACCAGCGTCATGAACTTCACCGGCGCGACAACCTTGAACGACTTGTGCGAGAGGAAGCGGTGATAGCCGAGGCAGATGCCGATGCTCGCCGTGAACCAGTGCAGCACGAGACAGGTCGCCAGCGACTGCCAGTTGAAGAAGAACGGTGCGGCCAGTGCTCCCGCATGCATGGCGACCATCCAGCCCACAACGACCCAGTCGAGATTGTTCCAGCGGAGCTTGTCGGGCAGCCACGCATCCCAAACGGGAGTGGCCGAATCATTGACGGACGCGGGCTTCATCTCAGGATGAGTGACTGTGTGAGTCGGCTTGTGTCCGTGGGACGCGCCGTGTTTATGACGAGGTTTGGGTGGGCTGCTGATCGACATCTGAGTTCCGATCGTGGAAGAAGTCCCTGAAACCGGCCGAAGCAGATCCCTCTGCCAAGGAACGCGGCCTGTAAGCGAAATCGGTCGGGCACCGCGATGGAAGGACTTTACATCAACATCGGAAGTCGCGTGTCATCGGTCCGTCATGTCTCTGTCAAACTTTTGTCAACGACGCAAGTCGCTTTCGCAGCAGCCTCTTGCATCGCTTCACGACGGGCATCACGCCTCCGAAATGCACCGCTCGACCCTCGACATTTGGCCTGCGGTCCGTCTGCCGATCGATCATTCCCGAAGCCGAGTCCGTCAGGTCATCACAGTCCGAATCGACCTCGATGTGACCGAAGATTCACTCGGAATGGCCCGAGCATTCTGTGGCCGTGAAGTGAGGTCTGCTGTATCGTTCGTTCAACGGATCGAGCGGCTCATCGCTGTCCTCATCGAGACGCCCGCGTCATGACAACCACCCGCCAACTGAGGACGCTGCTCGCTCGCCCCGGCATCATTCGCAGTCTGGCTCCGCACGATGTCTTCACCGCCAAAGTGATGGAGCAGGCCGGATTGCCACTGCTGTTTCTGGGCGGGTTTGGTGCGTCGGCCAGTTCCCACGGGTTGCCCGATCTCGGGTTGCTGGGTCTGGCCGAGATGGCCGACGCCGCCCGACGCATGACCGGCGCGGTGAGCGTGCCCGTGATCGTCGATGGCGACACCGGATACGGTTCGGTCCCCAACGTCATCCGCACGGTGCGCGAGTTCGAGCGGGCCGGTGCCGCCGGGATGCTGCTCGAAGACCAGGTCTTCCCCAAACGCTGCGGCCACTTCGCGGGGAAGCAGGTCGTTCCGGTCGAGGAGATGGAGACCAGGTTGAAGGCGGCGCTCGACGCGCGCCGCGATCCGGATTTCGTCGTGATTGCGCGGACGGACGCCCGCGCGGTCGAGGGCCTCGACTCGGCCATCGGCCGCGCACGGCGATACGCCGAACTCGGCGCGGACCTGATTTTCGTCGAGGCGCCGCAGTCCGAGGCCGAGCTCGCCCGCATCGCCCGCGAAATCGAAACGCCGCAACTGGCGAACATGCTCGTCGGCGGAGCAACCCCGATCCTGTCGGCCGACGAACTGGAGCGGCTCGGCTTCAAGATCGTGGTCTCACCGGTCGAGTCGCTCACCATCACGGCCTTCGCCGTCCAACAGCTTGCCCGCGCGATGCTCGACGAGGGCCGCGTCGACGGCCTTTCCAACCAGATGTGTTCGTTCGCCGACATCAAGCGGCTGCTGGGTGTGGACGAGTGGGTCGAGCCGCCACGATAATCTCCCCATGCCAGAACTCATCCGACCGCTGAATCTCATCCGTCCTCCGCGCGTGGCGGTGCTCGACTTTGATGGCACGCTCAGTCTGATCCGGTCCGGCTGGGTCGAGATCATGGTCGACCTGATGGTCGACGTCCTCCAGCCGCTGCCGGGGACGACCGAGTCCGATGCAGAGCTAACCGCCTATGTCACCGACTTCGTGCTGAACCTGAACGGTCGGCCGACGATCTTCCAGATGGATTATTTTGTCGACGAGGCCACGCGGCGTGGCGGCCGTCCCTCATCACCCGAGGACTACAAGCAGCAGTTTCTGGACGGGTTGCTGCACAAATCGGAACGCCGCATCGCCGCCCTGCAGGCGGGCGAACTGACCACCGACGATCTGCTCGTCCCCGGCACGCGGGCCATGTTGGACGACCTGCAGGCGCGCGGCGTCCATCTCACTCTGGCGAGCGGCACGGCGGTGAAAAACGTGCGCCACGAGGCGGCTTTGCTCGGCATCGACCACTACTTTGCAGGCCGCATCTTCGGACCGGGCGAAGACCCGCGCGAGTTCTCGAAACTGGCCGTGATGCGGCAGATGCTCGCCGAGACCAGGGCCGACGGTCCGGAGTTGCTCGGATTCGGAGACGGCTTCATCGAGATCGAAAACATCAAACAACTCGGCGGCGTGGCGGTCGGCGTCGCCAGCGACGAAGAACACCGCAGCGGCCGGGTCGAAGAATGGAAGCGCACCCGCCTGATCCAGGCCGGAGCCGATGCCATCGTCCCCGACTACGCCCGCTGGCCGGCACTCGCCGCACAGTTGTGGACGACGTGACGGCTACGAATGTTGGGGGACGGCACTCTCTTGTCCCCTCGCCCCCGTCTTGGGGGGAGTGGGTTTGGGTGAGGGGGCCGGTCGGTGATAGCGCCCCCTCACAAGCAGAAGCTGAAGAAAGAACCCCTCACCCTAGCCCTCTCCCCTCCAAGGCGAGGGGCGAGGGGACAAGAGCAAGTCCCCCAGCTTGGGGATGCATCCCGGCTCGTCGGCGTCTGTTCAACTCCACTCGCCCTCAGTACGCTGGTGTCGTTGCCCGCTGCGGCGATGAACCGGATCACTCCCGAAGGACCAAACCATGCTGACTCGATGTACCATTTGCCTGATTCTCGCCGCGACCTGCGGCTGCGGGATGCAGTCGCTGGAAGACCAGACCAAGAAGTCACCGAACAGCATCGTCGGCAAGACGACTCAGGAAGTCGGCCAGTTCGATCCAAAAGCCGGAGCCAAGGTGAGCGACTCCAAAATCCACGCGACCGATCCCATCACGTCTGGAACCTCGGCCTATGGGCCCATGCTCGAACAGATCGAGAAGTCGTACATCACACACGCGGTGAATTTGTTTCACGGATTCGAAGACCGCTATCCCAAGGACCATGAGGAGTTCATGGAAAAGATCATCAAGGCCAACAAGATCGAGCTGCCCGTTCTGCCCGGAGGCAAGAAGTACCAGTACGATGTCGAAAATCACAAACTGGTCGTCGTCGAGGCACCCGTCGAAGCGAAGCCGTGATGTCCTCCGCAGGGAATACCGCGTTGGTCCGCCTCAACTGCATCGGCCAGATTGCCATCAACGTCCGCGACGTGCCGCGAGCCGTCGCGTTCTATCGTGACGTGTTGGGGATGACGTTTCTGTTTGAACTGCCCACGATGGGGTTCTTCGATTGCGGCGGCGTCCGACTGATGTTGTCCAAGGCCGAGTCGCCCGAGTTCGATCACCCGGCGTCGATCATCTATTACAACGTCGACGACATTCAGCAGACGTTCGAGTCGCTGTCGCAGCAGGGCGTCGAGTTCGTCGCGTCCCCGTGTCTCGTCGCGCCGATGCCGGAACACGATTTGTGGATGGCCTTCTTCCGCGACCCCGATCAAAACGCGCTGGCCCTGATGAGCGAAGTTCCTCGCGAGAGTGGGGCGACGCGATCATGAAGTCACTCGCGGTCAAACTGTTCGCCCGGGCGCGCGATCTCGCCGGAAGCCCGATCGTGGAACTGCCCTGGTCAGACGGAGAGACGGTCGCCGCACTGAAGCAGCGCCTCACCGAACAGTACCCGGACCTCAAGCCGCTCGCCCCGCGACTGCTTGTCGCCGTGAACAACAACTACGCCGACGACGACTGCGTCGTGAAGACGACCGACGAAGTCGCCTGCTTCCCGCCGGTGAGTGGCGGATGAGGATTGCGGCGGAAGTAAATGACCAACCACCAAAGCCCAAACGAATCTCAAATTCCAAAGTCAAAATGTCAAACCCGGACGAAGAGACTCCTCGATCAGATTTGGTTTGAGTCATTTGAATTTGGTGCTTCGGATTTGTTTGGGCTTTGGTTTTTGGTCTTTTGATTTTTTCGCGAACAAAACCATGATCTCACTGACTCACAACCCCATCGACTACCACGCGCTGACCGAGTCCGTGCGTTCGCCTCAGTCGGGCGCGGTCGTGTTGTTTCTCGGAACCGTGCGCGAGTTGACGGCCGGCCGCCAGACCGTCGCCCTGGATTACGAGGGCTATCCGGAAATGGCCCGGGCCAAACTCGAAGAACTCGAACAGGCCGCGCGGTCTCGCTGGCCGATCGACAAGGTGGCGATCGTTCACCGGCTCGGACATCTGGAACTCGGCGACATCAGCGTCGCGGTCGCGGTCAGTTGTCCTCACCGAAAGCAGGCGTTTGAAGCGGGTCAGTTCCTGATCGACGAACTCAAGGTGAGCGTCCCGATCTGGAAGAAGGAGAACTGGGCGGACGGCTCGACGGAATGGGTTCATCCGGGCGGAGAAATGACGAAGGGCGAATGACGAATGTCCAAGGAATGACGAAATCCAAAGTCCGAGTCAGTAGAATCGGTGGCACGATGTCCCTGGGGGCTTCGGCATTCGTCATTGGGATTTGATTCGACATTCGGGTTTCAGGCTTCACCATTCACCATGCCTTCGCTGCTGCCACTCATTGACTCCTTCGGCCGACTGCACAACAACCTGCGGATCAGCGTGACGGACCGCTGCAACATCCGCTGCTTCTACTGCATGCCCGCCGAAGACGTGCAGTTCATGGACAAGGCCGAACTGCTGACGTTTGAAGAAATCGAACGCTTCGTGCGGGTGGCAGTACCGCTGGGGATCGACAAGCTGCGGTTGACGGGCGGCGAACCGCTGGTCCGTCGTGAACTGTACAAGCTGGTCGGCATGTTGGCCGCGATTCCCGGGATCAAGGACATCGGGCTGACAACGAATGGCATCTTTCTCGCCGAGCAGGCGGCCGACCTGTACGCGGCCGGTCTGCGGCGGATCAACGTCAGCCTTGACGCCCTCACCCCGGAGAAGTTCAAGCAGTTCACTCGCCGCGACGGCTTCGAGAAGGTCATTGAAGGGATCAAGGCTGCACAGCGAGTCGGCTTCGATCCGGTCAAGATCAACGCAGTCTCGGTACGGGGCATGACCGAGGACGAGATCGTTCCGTTCGGCCACTTCGCGCGCGAGACCGGTGCCGAGGTCCGCTTCATCGAATACATGCCGCTCGACGCCGACAACGCCTGGGAACGCGGCAAGGTGCTGTTCGCGCACGAGATCATCGAGAAACTGTCCGCCGAACTGATGCCGCTCGTCCCCGTGCGCGATCACCAAGCATCGCGCGAGTCGGCAGCCAACGCTCAACCCATGCCTTATCGCGAACAAACCACCCCCGGCGGACACGGCGGGCCGGCGAGCGACTTTGTGTTTGAAGACGGCATCGGGCGCATTGGCTTCATCGCGTCGATCAGCCAGCCGTTCTGCATGAGCTGCAACCGCATCCGCCTCACGGCCGACGGCAAGCTGCGCAACTGCCTCTTCAGCCTCGAAGAGACCGACGTTCGCAGCCTGCTGCGAGGAAATGCGACCGACGACCAGATCGTCGCCGCCATCCGATCGAGTGTCGCCGCCAAGAAGGAAGGCCACGAAATCAATACCGCCCGCTTCATCCAACCCGCACGGCCAATGTATTCCATCGGCGGCTAAGGATCGGCGCTTCAACAGGCGTCTGAAAACGAAACGGACGAGCAGAACGATGGGGGCAGAACGATGAAGAGAAAAACGAATTCTGATTCCTCATCATTCTGCCCCCATTGTTCTGCCAATCCTGGTGTGGCTGTCGCTGCTGGCTAGCAGCAACAAGATCGATTGCGACAGCTATCGCCAACTCAGACTATTGCCGCAGGTCGGCAGATCGTCATCCACTTTTCAGGAGTCTCTCTCATGTCGATGCTTCGAGTCGGTTGTCTGATTGCGTTCGGAGTGGCCTCGCTGGCGCAGGGGGCGGAGACTGCGAAGCCGAACATTCTGGTGATCGTGGCGGACGATCAGGGCTACGCGGATCTCGGCATTCAGGGGGGCAAGGACATCCCGACGCCGAACATCGACTCGATCGCCAAGAACGGCGTGAGGTGTACCAACGGCTATGTTTCGGGACCGTATTGCAGTCCCACGCGAGCCGGCCTGCTGACGGGACGCTATCAGCAGCGCTTCGGTCACGAGTTCAATCCGGGCGGAGCCACCGCGTCGGGCGATCTCGGGCTGAGTTTGAATGAGAAGACGCTCGCCAACCGGCTCAAGGCGGCGGGATACGCCACCGGGATGGTTGGCAAGTGGCACCTCGGCTCGGCCCCGAAGTTCCATCCGCTGCAACGGGGCTTCGATGAGTACTTTGGGTTCCTCGGCGGAGCGCACACCTACTTTGAAGTGGGCAACGGTCGCGATGCCGTGCAGCGGGGGACCGAGCCGGTCGACAAAGTCTCGTATCTGACCGACGACTTCGCGCGCGAGGCGGTCGCCTTCATCGACCGGCATCAGCAGCACCCGTTCTTCCTCTACCTGACGTTCAATGCGGTCCACACGCCGATGCATGCTCCGGCGAAATATCAGGACCGCTTCGCCTCGATCGAGAACGAGAAACGGAGAACCTACGCCGCGATGACCTCGGCCAAGGACGACGCCGTCGGTGCCGTGTTGTCCAAGTTGAAGGACACCAAGATCGAGGCTAACACGCTGATCTTCTACATCTCGGACAACGGCGGTCCGCCGGTGAACGCCTCGAACAATGGGGCACTCCGCGGCTACAAGGCTCAGACGCTGGAAGGGGGCATCCGCGTGCCGTTCTTCGTCCAGTGGAAGGCAAAACTCCCCGCCGGCGTCGTCTACGAGCAGCCCGTCATCCAGCTCGACTTCGTGCCAACGGCCCTCGCCGCCGCCGGTGCCCCGGCGGTGACCGACACGAAGCTCGATGGAGTCAACCTGCTGCCGTACCTGACCGGCGACAACAAGTCCGCACCACACGAGGCCCTCTACTGGCGCTTCGGCCAACAGACGGCGATCCGCATGGGGAACTGGAAGCTCGTCAATCACCGTCAGTCTGCGTCGCCCGAACTCTACGATCTGTCAAAGGACATCGGCGAGACAAACGACCTCGCCAAACAACACCCCGAGAAGTTCGCGGAACTCGAAGCCGCCTGGAAGAAGTGGGACAGCGAACTCGTCGAACCGACCTGGGGCGGACGGCCAGCCGGTGGGAGGAAGGCGAACAACAAGAAGAAGAACCAGAAGGCGACTCAATGAACCCGCTTCTGTACCGGGCGTCGATGCTGCGGAGCGTCGTCGTGTTCCTGCTGCTCGCCCCTCCGGCGTTCAGTCAGGATGAGAAGAGTCGCAATCAACAAGTCGGCGATGCGCCACTCGTCTTTGTCCGCGCGGGAGACATCCCGATTGTGCTGTCGGCTCCGCACGGAGGCCGTCGCGCGATTCCGGACGTTCCCGAGCGAACGGCCGACGGCGAGAAGCAGTTCGTCACCTCACGCGATGACAACACGGCCGAGCTGACGATGAAGCTGGCAGACGAGCTGGAACGGCAACTCCGCGGCAAGCCGTTCGTCGTGGTGGCTCATTTCGAGCGAAAGTATCTCGACGTGAACCGGCCAGCCGAGGACGCCTACGAAGTCGAGGCTGCCAAGCTCGTCTACGAGCAGTATCACGCGGCGCTGCGTCAGTCGTGCTGGACGATTCGCGAGCGATGGCCGCACGGATTGCTGCTCGACATCCACGGCCAGGCCGCCGAACCGGACAAGATCATCCGCGGCACGGCCAACGGCGACACGGTGCAGCGGCTCGTCGAACGCCACAGCCGCGCCGCGGTCATCGGCCCGCGCAGCCTGTTCGGTGCGTTGCACGAAGCGGGGATCCCGGTCCTTCCGAATCTGGAGACCGACGACCGCGAGGTGAAGTTCAACGGCGGCCACATCGTCCGCACCTACGGCAGCCACCGCGCAGGAGGTCTCGACGCCATCCAACTCGAACTCGGCACCGACTTCCGCAAGAAAGCCCAGCTCGACGAGACAACCCGCACCCTGTCCGAAGCCGTGCAAACTCACTGCACGCACTATCTGCCACAGGCGGTCAAACCTCAGAAGTGACCAGCCCAACACGCACGGGTGCTACTTCGACATCGGGTGCCACTGGCGAGGGGCTTCACTCGCCAGTGCTCTTCAAAAACACTGGCGGCCCAAAGCGACCGCCAGTGGCACCCGCGCGAGGGGCTTCACTCGCCAGTGCTCTTCAAAAACACTGGCGGTCCAAAGCGACCGCCAGTGGCACCTGCGCGAAAGCACTCACGCAGTTCCGCCTCGAAGCCTGCGTCGTCGCCGCTCTGCTGCGCGAACTTCGCCAGCTTGTAGTGCGAGACAGCCAGATCGCGCTGCCACTCGGCGTTGGCCGGGTCGGACTCCGCCTGCCGCTGGCGGATCAACGGTGAGCCGGTTTGGAGAGAAGTTGCGATTCGTAGCGGGCCATTTCCTCGGTGAGCTGATTCATGCGCCGCTTCAGGGAGCGCAGCGTCAATTCATGGGCATACGACGGATCGGTTTCGCGGCGAGCGTCGTCGAAGAGTTGCTGCAAGAGCGCGAGCTTGCCGCGCGTGTTTTCAAGTTGTTGGTCGTTCTCGATCATGGCAGCACCTCAATGAGTCCTTTGGAAAGACCGGCACGATCCGCCACACGCCAAAGTCAGCCGCCGAACTTCCCGGCCAGTTGCTGATAGACCTGGGCCATCTGCGGATCGAAGTGCAGGCCGCGTTGGTGCATCTGGTCCAGCACGCGGTAGCACTCCCGCAGTTCCGCCTCGAAGCCGGCCTCGTCGCCGTTGTCTTGTGCGAGGTACGCCAACTTGTAGTGTGAGACCGCTAGGTCGCGCTGCCACGCAGCGTTGGCCGGATCGGACTCGGCCAGCCGCTGCCGGATGCGGAGTGACTCGCCGAAGAGCCGCTGCGCCTCGGCCAGATTCCGTTGCGCCGTCGCCAGCTCGCCGAGCTTGCCCAACGACACCGACAGGTCGCGCTGCCACTCGGCGTTGGCCGGGTCGGACTCGGCCAGCCATTGCCGGATGCGGAGCGACTCACCGAAAAGCAGTTGGGCTTCGGGCAGATTCCCCTGCGCCGTCGTCAGATCGCCGAGCTTTTCGAACGACACCGACAGGTCGCGCTGCCACGCGGCGTTGGCCGGGTCGGACTCAGCAAGCCGCTGCCGGATGCGGAGCGACTCGCCGAAGAGCCGCTGGGCCTCGGCCAGATTCCCTTGCGCCGTCGCCAGATTGCCGAGCTTCTCAAACGACACCGACAGGTCGTGCTGCCACGCGGCGTGGGCCGGGTCGGACTCGGCCAGCCGCTGCGCGATGCGGAGATCCTCGCCGAAGAGCCGCTGGGCCTCGGCCAGATTCCCCTGTGCCGTCGCCAGCTCACCGAGCCTGTTGAACGACACCGACAGGTCGCGCTGCCACTCGGCGTTGGCCGGGTCGGACTCCGACAGCCGCTGCGTAATCCGGTGCGCATCGTCCCAGCGCCGCTTGGCATCGGGGAGATCGCCTTGTGCTGTTGCTAGATCGCCGAGCTTGCCGAACGATACCCACAGGTCGCGCTGCCACGCGGCGTTGGCCGGGTCGGACTCGACCCGCCGCTGCGCGATGCGGAGCGACTCGCCGAAGAGCCGCTGGGCCTCGGGCAGATTCCCCTGCGCCGTCGCTAGATCGCCGAGCTTGATCAACGACACCAATAGGTCGCGTTGCCACACGGCGTCGGTCGGGTCGGACTCGGCCAGCCGCTGCGCGATGCGGAGCGACTCGCCGAAGAGCCGCTGGGCCTCGCGCAGATTCCCCTGCGCCGTCGCCAGATCGCCAAGCTTGTTGAACGACACCGAAAGGTCGCGCTGCCACGCGGCGTTGGCCGCGTCGGACTCGGCCAGCCGCTGCCGGATGCGGAGCGCCTCGCCGAAAAGCCGCTCGGCCTCGGGCAGATTCCCCTGCGCGGTCAGCGCGTCACCGATGCGATCAAGCGCGATGGTCTGTTCGCGTTCCAGTCCCAATCGCTGGAAGGTCGGCAGCGCGCGGTCTCGCCACAGTCGCAGCGCGGTGCCGGTCTCGCCGCGAGTGGAAATCAGAATTCCTTCTATTAAGTCGGCGATTGCCAAGTTACGCGCGGTGTGATCTTCGGAATTTGAGGCCGCCCGAAAGCTGTGGATGAGGTCGAGGGCTTCATCGAGCCGTGAGGTGCGAATTGCGTCGCTGGCCGCTTTGAGTTGTGTCGGCCAGTCGTCCGAACCGAGACCATCGGAGGCAGCGCGGTCCAGCGCGCTGTCGGTTGTCCGTATTCGATCCACACCGGCCTCGACCGTCGGCAGCGGAGCCTCGATCCACAGCGCCACGAAGTCGCTGATGTCGGGGGCGTTCCTGAGCCAGTGCTGGCGCGAGGCGGGGTGAATCAGGAAGATCCACCAGCAGGGATAGTCGCGCACGTAGAGGTCGCGCTGGATGTTGAAGTGCCGGACGATGTCCCACTCGGCCTCGCCCGTGTGGTCCATGAGTTCTTCAAAGCCCCAGACCACAAACGCTGCGCGATGATTGTCGACTGAACCGGGCGGGACCGGGCGAGTCAGCTCGACCCAGAAGTTGGCGGAGTCACCGGGCCACTCACTCTTCGGCCCCAACAGCTTCACGAGGTCGATGTCGTGTTCGGCAATGCCCCGCTCGGCGAATTGAGGCTTCAGCCAGTTCAACACCGTCTGCCGCTGCCGCGGTTCGGGAACCTCGATGACCAGCAGCTTGAAACAGACACCGAGCGTGCGATCCCGCAGCCGCTCAAAGCGCAGCAAATCCTCCGGCTGGATGAAGCCGGGGACTGGCGGAGAATCGTTCGCGACGGTCACGGCTGCGCCTTTTTCGGGGACGCGGTTTTCTTCCTGGCCGCCTTCTTCGCGGCAGGCTTTTTCTTGGCGGACTTCTTCGGCGGCGAGTGAGTTTCCAGCAACTCGGCGATCAGCGGATGGACGTCGAACCAAACCTCCCCGTTGTACTGAAACGCGAGCCGCAGGAAGACGACATCCAGTTGCTTGGGATCGTCGCTGAGGCGCTTGAGTTTTGCGATCTCGGTCAGCGCGTCCCACCAGCCATTGGCGTCGATCTGGTTTCGCAATCCGCTGCGCCAGCGGCTCAGCGTATGGTCCAGGTCCGCCATCGTGATGACGTCCCCGGTCGCGTCGAGCGTGACGTCCTGCGCCAGGTTCAGCAGTTCGCGGATGCCGCCGCCCGACGCGGAGATCAACCGATCGCGAACCGCCGCGTCGGGAATCAGCTTGGCGACGTCAATCCGCTTGTTGAGCGCTTCGAGGAGCTTGGCCCGGCCGTCGCCGGAGAACTCCCAGTAATCCTGATCCCGTTCGCGCAGCTTGATGGTGCTCATCGTCTCGCACTGGAAGACGTTTTGCAGCGACTGCGTTTTGGGCCGCAGCACGAGGTCGATCGGGGGCGTGACGATCAAATGACACTGGAGCGACTTGAAGACGTCCTGCGAGGCGAGCAACAAGTCATCAATGACCTGCGGCTTGTAGCGGTCCATGTTGTCGATCAGGAGGAGCAACCGGCGGTTCTCGCCCATGAGGATTTTGTTGGCGACGGTCAGCAAATTATTGACGTAGGTCAGCAGCGTGCCGGGGAAGCGTTTGACCTGCCGCTTGATCGTCTCCTTGTGCTCGCTGCTCCGTTTCATGCTGGCGGTGATCGAGCCGATCAGCTTGGCGAAGAAGGGGATGCCACCCTCGGCCTTGGCTTCCGTTTTGATGTCCGCGAGGTACTGCCGTCCGTACTCATCGTTGAAGATGACATCGGCAAACCACTTCTCAACCTTCTCCAACTCGTGCTTCGGCAACGGCGTTCCGCGATCGCGCATCTGTTCTTCCACGACGCGGGCAATCACCAGCAGCAAGTCTTCCATCTCGAAGCTGACCGCATCCAACTCGACGCTGGCTTCGAAGTAGATCGAGAAGTACCGGTCGCCGAGATCGTGCGCCAGCCGCTTGAGTTCGGTGCTTTTCCCCGCTCCGCGATGGCTGGCGAAGACGGCGTGCAGCCATTGATCGGGGTTCAGTCGCAAGAGGCGTCGCTTCAGGCGTTCGACCGAACCGCCGCCGCGCACGGAAGCGAAGTCGACAAAACGCGGATCGCCGCTCTCGAGCGGGATCTCAAAATCCAATGCCGAAGTCGCCTGAGCCAGTGTTCTCGCCACAGTCATCGAAACGCTCCCAAAGTCCCCGCGGGGGTGACGCGATGTGAGAAGTTGGGGCCGCGAAGAGCCCCTCCGAACGCCCGTCGCCCCTCACAATGCGGCACGAGTTCCAATGGGAACACAGTATCGTCCACGTCGTTTTTGGGCCATTCCGACTTTCAAACGGCGGGGCGTCACGACGTTCACCCGCGTCCGAAGCGGCGCATGGTTTTGGTGGCGGTTGACGGGTCGAAGGCTTCCGGATTGAAAGGGCCGAGCCATTCGAGCATTTCCTCGTGCCGGTCGTGCTTGGGGTCCGAGATGGCTTCGACGAAATCGAAGTAGCCGTAGATGCCGCCGCAATCTTCGGGGGGGCAGGCTCGGGCTCCGGCGAGGCAGAGCGGGTATCGGGTTCCCGGTGTGGTGTTCAGAACTTTCTCCAGCTTGACGACGTGTTCCCACGAGTCGCCGAAGTCGTAGAGGTAACGCAATTGCAGGCGATGGTTCGCCGGCAACAGCTCACTGATCCGGACACTGTCGGCGTCCTCGGATTCGTCGTCAATGTCCCAGCCGTCATCAACGGGCGGCACGAACGTGTAGCGCTGGCCGCGGACCTCGAACTCATACAGGTGGCTGAGCTGCCAACCCATTGCGCCCTGAATGGCGACGTGGAGGTCCTCGAGCGAGCAGTCTTCCACCTGGATGCGACGCCAGATCGGCGGCTGCGCGCCGCGCAGTTCGACGCGGAACTGAAAGACCTGGCGAGTCGCCGTCGCGGGGCGCGGTTTGCCGGACGTATGGGCGGGAGCTTGGCGGCGAGCGGCTGGTTTGACGGTCCTCTGACCGGGCGGTTGTTGTGAGGGTCGAGATTCCGGGGCGGGTTGCTGCGCAGCCTGTGTCAGAATCCTCAGGACCTTGTAAAGCGATTGGCGCTGAAAGTATGTGGCTGCTGGCATCGCGGCTTCAGCCAGTCCCAGCACTCGGTGCAACTCGGGGCGCTTCAACTCGATGGTACGTTGATTCGGCTCATCGAGTTTCAATCGCGGCGAGAGATCGGGGCAGAGTTCGGCGATGACCTTCCGCTGAGCTTCCGACAGCTTGACTCGCATCAATTCATCGACGTTGCCTGACGAGGTCGTGTCATCGGCAGATGGCATCGTTGTCTCCAAGCGTGAGGGTTGGTCGAGCGCGTCGCGCAGCGGCGAGTGCGGCAGGCTGTCCGCCACGTCGGGCAGTCCCGTCAGAAAGATCGCGTCGTATTCGCCGTGGTGATACGACTGAAAGACGAACTCGCACCAGTTCACTCGGTCGTTGCCGTACTTGAGCAAGTCGTGCCACGCTCGCGGCTTGTCCGCCGCATCGAGCAGCGACCGGTGGAGGAACGCCGTCCAATCCTCGCGCGAGGCACCGAGAAGCACATACGGCGTGGTCATGACGACGTGATAGTCGAACGACTCGGCAACCGGCGGGCACAGTCGGACAAACCACAACTCGCCGGTGTGGCCGCGATAACCCGTGGTCGAATGGCAGACGAGTTCGTCGCCGCCGAACAGCTCGCGCAATCGAACGTGCGATCCCTCGAAGCCGACGTGTTCGTAGATCCCCATTCGCGATGCGTCGAGCTTCTCGAGCGTTCCGATCATCAACTCGGGGCCGTTCATGGCTCGCAATACATCGACCAGACAACGGCCGATCGACTCGCGATCCGTGCCGAATCGAACGTCGAAGAACGCCCACAGGCTGAAGAAGGATCGTGTCAGCGGACTCATGGGCGGCCCGTCCGGCAGGTACTCGTCTTCGGCCTTCCCCACGATGGCTGCATACTCGGAAAACTCCGGCATCGCCGAGACCGTCTCCGCAAACGCCGACGCAAACTGCTGAGCCGCCACATACAGGACGTGCTGTGGATCACCCAGTTCCTTCGCCAGTTCCTCCAACGTCGGCAGATCAAACGGCAACCCGTCCGTGAACCCCTCCTCCGCCCGCTTCATCTGGCCAGCCTCGCGAAGAAATGTCTTCGCCAGCTTCTGAGCGATCCGCCCCATACCATGCCTCCGTTCATGCGATTTCAAAACAGCCGTCCTCCGCACCGCGAACAAGATACTGACTGCACACGCCTCGCCCAAGCCGCAGAAGCCTCGGAACGGCCAAGAGTGAATCATTCGCAACGTCGAGCGACTCGATCCAACACGGCGACAGACCTGACCCTTGAAGTCCTGCTGGGGCCGAATTGGCGAGACTTCGACTTGAGAATCGGGTCTCATACTGCGCAGAATTCGCAATGACCGGTTTGGGGTCGAAGTCTGCAAGTGGTCCGACGCATCAGGAATCCACGGACATGCCCTTCCAAAAACGACTGCTCGTCTCGTTGGCGTTCTCACTGTTCGCGTGTTCGCTGGGACAGGCGCGAGCGGAATCAACGCCTCGGGCGACTGCCTCGCAGATCGAGTTCTTCGAGAAGAAGATTCGGCCGCTGCTGGTGGAAAACTGCTTCAACTGCCATTCGGCGGACAACGGCGGCAAAGGGGAACTGCGCGTCGATGATCGCAACGGCCTGGTCGAAGGAGGCAATCGTGGTGCGGCGATTGTGCCCGGCAAACCCGAGGCCAGTTTGCTCATCAAGGCAGTCCGGCATCAGGGTGGCTTGGAGATGCCTCCCAAGAAGCAGCTCACCGATGAGCAGATCGCCGATCTGGAAAAGTGGATCGCCGACGGAGCGGCCTGGCCCGCCGTGGAAGTTCCCGAGGATCTCGGCCAGCCGAAGCCCGAGTACGACAAACTGCGCCGGGAACACTGGTCATGGCAGCCGCTGAACGAGGTCAAGCCGCCGCAGGTGGCCAACAAGGCGTGGGCTTTCAACGACATTGACCGGTTCATTCTGGCAAAGCTCGGCGAGAAGAATTTGAAGCCGGTGGCGGACGCGGACAAGTTGTCATTGATCCGGAGAGTGACGTTCGATCTGACCGGCCTTCCTCCCACTCCGGAAGAGATCAACAGGTTCGTCGACGATCAAGCGGCCGCCGCGTTCGAGAAGGTTGTCGATCGGCTGCTCCAGTCACCGGCCTTTGGCGAGCGATGGGCGAGGCACTGGCTCGACGTCGCCCGCTACGGCGAATCGACCGGCTCGGCGAGAAACGTTCCGTATCCTCATGCCTGGCGTTACCGCGACTACGTGATCGAGGCCTTCACGAAGGACAAGCCTTACGACCAATTCCTGCGCGAACAGATCGCCGGCGACCTGCTGCCCGCCAGTTCGACCACCGAGAAGGCCGAGCAGTTGGTGGCGACCGGGTTTCTCGCGCTGGGTGTGAAGGACGTCAACCAGCGGTTCAAAGTCCGCTTCACGATGGACAACATCGACGAGCAGATCGACACCGTGTCCCGTGCCGTGCTCGGCCTGACGGTCAGTTGCGCCCGCTGCCATGATCACAAGTTCGATCCGATTCCGACGACCGATTACTATGCCCTCGCCGGCATCTTTCACAGCACCGATCTGTGCGCGGGAGTCCGCAGCAAGATGGGGGGCGGCGGTCTCGACTACTACGACAACTCGCTGCTGTTGCACGTCGGCGAGGCCAAGGTCGATCCTGCTGCCGCGCAGAAGATCGAAGAACTGACGAAGGCAGAGGCGGAAGCCAAGGCGGAGTTCGAGGCAATTCGGGGCAAGCCCGAGGGATTGGCTCTGGCACCGAACGGCCGCCCCAAGCAGCAACTCGCCCGGCAGAAGTGGACCAAGCTCCAGCAGGATTTGACGGCACTCACCGATCCGGCGGTGATTGGCAAGGTGGCGTTCGGCGTTCGCGACGCGAAGAAGATCGGCGACACCGAGGTGCGGATTCGCGGCGAGGCAGAGAAACTCGGCCCCTCCGTGCCGCGCGGCGTTCTCACGGTGCTGGCGTCTCTCGACCTACCCAGGATCAACCCGAGGCAAAGCGGGCGCCTCGAACTGGCTCAGTGGCTGACCAGTGAGCAGAACCCGCTGACATCGCGCGTGATGGCCAACCGCGTCTGGCAGCATCTGTTCCGTGAGGGTCTGGTCACGACCGTCGACAACTTTGGAGTGACCGGCGACACGCCGTCGCATCCCGAACTGCTCGATCACCTCGCGAGGCAGTTCGTGCAGGGAGGTTGGTCCGTCAAGAAGCTCGTGCGAACGGTGGTGCTCAGCCATTCGTATCGGCTTGGCGCGGAGAGCAACGCCGACAACTTCAATGTCGACCCCGCAAACCGGTTCGTCTGGCGGCACAGTCCCCGGCGCCTGGAGGCCGAAGAGATTCGCGACGCGATGCTCGCCGCTTCGGGCCGGCTCAACTTGGCAAAGCCGGAAGCCTCACCCGCCCGAGAATTGAAGGTCATCGAGATGCGAAACAACGGCCCCGAGGCGCGGCGACTTACCGACCTGGCCAACGCCAGCGTTCATCGCAGCCTGTACCTGCCGCTCGTCCGGGGAGTGACTCCGCGATCGCTGGAGGTTTTCGATTTCGCCGAACAGGGGATGGTGACCGGCAGCCGCGACTCGACCACGGTCCCCACTCAGGCCCTGTATCTGCTGAACGATCCGTTCGTGAGAAAGCAGTCGCTGGTTTTGGCCGAGCGGCTGCTTCAGCCCGCCGACGCGAACGACACCGACCGTATCCACCGAGCGTACCAGTTGGCGTTCGGCCGGCCGGCGACCTCGCAGGAGATCGACCGGGCCGACAGCTACCTCACCGATTTTGAAGCGGCCTCGTGTGAAGCCTTCGCCGACACGGCGGACGCTTCGTCACCAAGCAACGTCGCCCTGATCGCAGCGACAAATCAAACCGGTGCTGCCACGAAACAAGTTCAGGCAGTCGTGCCGGTGAACCCCGATGACATCGACCCCTCGGACGCTCCCGTCAAGGAAGAGGTCATCGCCGCCAAAGATCCGAAAACCGCCGCCTGGGCCAGCTTCTGCCAGGCTCTGCTCGGAACCGCCGAGTTCCGGTATCTGAAGTAGTCGAATCGTTCATCGTTTCTCGTTCACCGCCTGCAATGGGAAGATCACGTGTTGCAAAACCCCGGCCTCCCGATTCTGAACTCGCTTCCCGTCAGCCGCCGTCAGATGTTGCAGACGGCCAACGCCGGATTCGGCTTCCTCGCACTGGCGAGCCTGCTCGGCCAGACCGCTTCGCGAACCGCCGTAGCGAGCGAGCGACCGGTTGGCCCGCTGGCTCCCAAGCCGCCGAGGCTGCCCGTGAAGGCGAAGCGGATCATCTTCCTGTTCATGGAGGGAGCGACCTCGCAAATGGACACGTGGGATTACAAGCCGAAGCTGCAACAAAATGGCGGCAAGGTGGGACCGGGTGGAGGGACGCTGACCGCCTCGAAGTTCGCGTTCAGCCAGCACGGCCAGACGGGGACGTGGGTCTCCGAGCTTTATCCGCACGTTGCCAAGCATGTCGACCGGCTCTGCTTCATTCGCGGCCTGCATACCGACACGCCCGCTCACCCGCAGGCGGTGATTCAACTGCACACCGGCGCGGCGCAGGCCCAACTCACGCGGCCGTCGATGGGGGCGTGGCTGATGTACGGGCTCGGGACCGAGAACCAGGATCTGCCCGGCTACATCACGATCAATCCACCGCCGAACTTCGGGGGCGCGGTCAACTACGGCAGCGCGTTCCTGCCCGCCCACTATCAGGGGACGAAGATCAACGACAGCGGCTACCTGCCGAACCTGAAGGCGCAGGCGATCAGTTCGCTCCAGCGCAAACAGATTGATCTCGTGCAGGCGATGAACCGCGACCTCGCCGGATCGGCCGCGGCACCGGATCAGCTTGAGGGTGTGATCCAGTCCTACGAACTCGCCTTCAAGATGCAGGGGAAGGTTCCCGAGTTGCTCGACATTTCGAAGGAACCACAGCGCGTGCGGGACGCCTACGGCGTGAAGCCCGGTCCGGACGGAGCCTTCGCCCGCCAGTGCCTGATGGCGAGACGGTTGAGCGAAGCGGGCGTGCGGTTCGTCGAAATCTGTCAGCCCGGCTGGGACCACCACAACAACCTGCACAAGGGACTGATCAAGAACTGCGGCGCGACGGATCAGCCGACCGCCGCACTGCTCGCCGATCTGGAACAGCGGGGTCTGCTCGACGACACGCTGGTGCTGTTCGGCAGCGAGTTCGGCCGGCTGCCGACGGCGCAGGGTCCGGACGGTCGCGACCACAACATCACGGGTTACCCGATGTGGCTGGCGGGGGCCGGTGTGAAGCCGGGCTTTTCCCACGGCGCGACGGACGAGTACGGCATTCACGCCATCGAAGGCCGCATGCACACGACCGACCTGCACGCCACGCTGCTCGCCCTGATGGGACTCGATCACGAGTCCCTGACCTACCGTTACGCCGGTCGCGACTTCCGCCTGACCGACGTCGCGGGGAATGTCGCCCACGAGATCTTCGCCTGAAACCCGCCGGTCGGTAGTGGTTCAGTTTGACCAAGTGTGGCACGCCCTGAGTCCTCGCAGGGCGTGGTGTCTTTGGGAGCGTGGTTCCACGCCCTTCGAG
>JANODP010000411.1:0-1593 GCA_031412755.1 Schlesneria sp.
CCTGGTTCCGCTCTGTTTCCACTTCAGACCTGAACCAGGGGACTCACGTCCCCCGCTCCGAAAGATTCGTGACTTCCAGTCAAACGCCAGATCGAGTGCGGGGGCCGAGTGCGTCAGGCCGCCCACGCTGATCCGTTCGACGCCAGTCTGAGCAATCGCCGCGACAGTTTCGAGCGTCACGCCGCCCGAGGCTTCCAGCAGCACGTGGGGTGCGGTGCGGTCCCGTAGTTCGACGGCACGGCCCAGTGTGGCGACGTCCATGTTGTCGAGCAACACGATGTCGGGGCCGCCGCGCAGCGCGTCGCTCAGTTGGTCGAGCGTGTCCACCTCGACCTCAATCGAGCTTCCGGCGGGGCTGCGCTGGCGAGCGGTCTCGACGGCGGCGGCAATCGTGTCCGATTCGGTCCACGCGGCGAGATGGTTGTCCTTGATGAGGACTCCGTCATGGAGCCCCATCCGATGGTTCGTCCCGCCTCCGCAGCGGACGGCATACTTTTCGAGCAGCCTCCAACCCGGCAGCGTCTTGCGTGTGTCGAGGATCTGCGCGCGAGTCCCCTGCACCGCATCGACGAACCGCCGCGTCAGCGTGGCGATGCCACTCAGATGCGTCAGGAAGTTGAGCATCGTCCGCTCGCCGGTTAGCAGCGAACGGAGCGGACCAATCACGGTGGCCACCGCCGTTCCGGGCAACACCCGCTCACCGTCTCGCTGATGAGTCTTCCACCGGACCGAAGCGTCGAGCTGGCTGAAGACCCGGCGGCCGATGGGAGAACCCGCGAGGATTCCCTCCTGCCGCGCGACGACCTGCACCGCCGCCTGCTCGTCCGGCCGGATCAATGCCGCACACGTCAGATCGCCGACGGAGGACAAGTCCTCGGCCAGAGCCAGCGCGATCAAGGTTTGGGCGGCCGACTGTTCGCTCGTTCCAAATGTCTCTTCGATCATGAGCGACCTCCGCGGCGAGCCGTCCTACTTTTTCTTCTTCGGCGTCTTCGTGCGGTGCTGCTGCACGGCATTGAGAGCCCGCTGAAAGTCCTCAGGCAGCGGGGCCTCGAAGTTCATTCGCTGGCCGGTGACCGGATGATCGAACGAGAGGCTGAGGGCGTGCAGGGTCTGGCGTTCGATCAGCAAGTCCTCCTCCTCGGGCGGCAGGTTCTCCACCACATCGGACAGCTTCAAGTTCTTGTGGCCTTCGTACAGCCGGTCGGCCACCACGGGATGGCCGAGGTGATGCATGTGGACTCGCAACTGGTGCGTCCTCCCGGTCTGAGGGCACAGCCGCATGAACGAGAAACCGTGGAAGCGTTCGAGCACTTCGTAAAACGTCGACGAATGGCGCGAGTTCCCGCCGGGGGGACAGACCATCATTCGCTCGCGGTTGCGGTTGCTCACGCGGACGTGCGTCTCGATGAAGTCGCGGTCGAACGAGACTTCGCCCCACACGAGGGCTCGGTATTCCTTCTCGACCGTCCGCTGCTCGAACTGGCTGGAGAGATTGGCGTGGACGGTGTTGTCCTTCGCGACGACGAGGACCCCGCTGGTGTCGCGGTCGAGCCGATGGACGATCCCCGCCCGCAGCTTGCCCGCCACATC
>JANODP010000412.1:0-23656 GCA_031412755.1 Schlesneria sp.
AGCTGCGTCTCACATCGAGTCTGGTCAGTCGGCGGCATTGCATCCTGGACGTTCGCCCCGACGGAATCTGGGTGCGCGACCTGGACAGTCAGAACGGCACCTACGTCAACGATGTGGCCGTCACCGAGCCGCTGCTGTTGCGAGCCGGAGACATCCTGCGAGTCGGAGCCGCCCTGTTCCAGGTCCCGGAGTCGGTACCACCGACAGTCCAGGTTCCGGCACCGCAGACGGCCAAGCCAAAATCGAAGAAGGCTGGCGGCAAGATTTCGGATGCCGACATCGCCGACTGGCTGACTGACGACGATCAGACCAATGGTCCCAAGGAATCGGACACGACCGTGATTCACGGCCGGGCGTCCGCCAAGACGGAAACGTCCACGGTCAGCACGGCGTCTGCAACGCCAGATTCGTCGGCGGCGTCGGGATCCGCGGTCCTGCGCTCGCCAACTCCCGCCAAGTCGGCGTATCGGACGGTCAAGGAAGAGGCCGCCGAAATCATTCGCAAACACTGGGAAGCTGTCCGGTCCCCACAATCAGAGTGATCGTCTGCCCGTCTGGCGGCGCTCGTCTCGTTCCTTTTCTGCCCATTGCCGTTACCGCCATTCAACCGTTGCCTGCCTTTCAACTGGGAGTTCCGTTCATGCGCCGACTGCTGCTTGCATCAAGCCTCTGCCTGCTGGTTCTGTCTTCGGAGTCGCCCCTTCATGCCCAACAGGTACCTCCCGCTTTGGACGCAAAACAGGCCGACGCCGACTTTGCTTTTCAAGGCGAGTACGTCGGCAACATCGAAGACGACGGCAACCTCACGAAAGTGGGGATTCAGGTCATCGCGCTCGGTGGCGGAAAGTTTCACGCCGTCGGGCATGTCGGCGGACTGCCGGGAGACGGCTGGGACGGGCAGGCGAAGCACGAAGCCGACGGCGAACTGAAAGAGGGGACACTGACCATCAAGGGGGAGAAGGCGACGGTTCAGATCAGGGACGGAGTCGCCACGATTCATAACAACGATGCGGTCAAGCTCGGCGAGTGCAAGAAGGTGACTCGCGAAAGCCCCACGATGGGGAAGAAGCCGCCTCAGGGAGCGGTCGTGCTGTTCGACGGATCGACCGCCGACAACTTTCAGGGAGCCAAGCTCGACGGCAACCTGCTGGTGCAGGGTGTCACGAGCAAGCAGAAGTTTCAGAGTTACTCGATGCACATCGAGTTCCTGCTCAGCTACATGCCCGCCGCGCGCGGGCAGGGTCGCGCCAACAGCGGCTGCTACGCGCAGGGACGGTACGAGGTGCAGATTCTCGACTCGTTCGGACTCTCGGGAGAACACAACGAATGCGGTGGCATCTACACCATCAAGAAACCCGACGTGAACATGTGCTTCCCGCCCTTGTCGTGGCAGACCTACGACATTGACTTCACCGCCGCGAAATATGACGACGCGGGCAAGAAAACGGCCGATGCCCGGATGACCGTCAAGCACAACGGCGTCGTGATTCACAACGATGTAGCGCTCCCCAAGTCCACGACGGCGGCTCCCGTGGCCGAAGGGAAGGAACCGGGGCCGATCTACCTGCAAGACCACAGCAATCCGATTCGCTTCCGTAACATCTGGGTCGTCGAGAAGTGATGACCGTGGGACGGGCGGGCCGCTCATTTCCCGGCGGCCCGCCTCTCTCGGAGACCATCCGTGCCTGCGACGCTGCTGACTGATGCGACGGCCCCTTCGATGCGACTCTCGCGTCGCCGAGTTGTTCTCGGCGGCGCGATTCCGCTGTTGGGTCTCGGTTTGCCGAGGTTGTTGAAGGCCGAGTCGTTTGCGAATTCCAACCGGCAGCCGCCCAAGTCGTGCATCTTCATCTACCAGTACGGCGGCCTCAGCCAACTCGATTCGTGGGATCTCAAGCCGTTCGCGGCGGCGGACGTGCGCGGGCCGTATCAACCGATCTCGACTTCGGTTCCCGGTCTGCAAGTCGGCGAGTTGATGCCGCGACTGGCGGTGCTCGCCGACCGCTACGCCGTCATTCGCTCGATGAGCCACAGCGTGCCGGTGCATGACGTGGCCAACAAGATGCTGCTCGCCGGGCAATCACTTCCGGCGGTCGATGCGCCGTCGTTCGGGTCCGTGGTCTCGATGCTGCGGCCTTCAACGGCGAGCGTCCCCTCCCACGTCTGGCTCCAGAAGTTTGGCGGCGGAGCGGCTCCGCCCGATCCGGCATATCTCACTGGCGGTTTTCTCGGCATGGCCCACAGCCCGCTGTTGATCGGGACGAACCACGAGGAGCACCCCGCCAATCCGGCCTTCCGGGTCAAGGCCTTTGATACGGCCGAGGGCGTGTCGCAGGAGCGGCTTCGCGCGCGGCGCGAGTTGCTGAATCGGGTCGAAGCACCGGACGCGCGGACTGGCGGAGCTGGCCATGCCCGGTTTCGAGAGCGAGCATTCGACCTGCTGTCGGGAACGAAGGCTCGCAGCGCGTTCGACGTCGAGGGCGAGCCGCCTCACGTGCGCGACCGCTATGGCCGACATCCGCTCGGTCAGAACCTGCTCCTCGCGCGGCGATTGGTCGAGGCGGGGGTGCGGCTCGTCAACGTGGTGGCGTGGACCGGGCTCGCACCCACCGAGAAATTCGTGAGCATCGAGACCTGGGACATGCACGGCAACGCGGGGATCGACATCTTCGCCAATGGCTGGAACGGCCTCGGCTGGGCGTTGCCGAAGTGCGACGAAGCGGTCTCGGCATTGTTGGAGGACTTGTTGGCGCGCGGTCTGCTCGACTCAACGCTGGTGGTTCTCGTGGGCGAGTTCGGTCGCACGCCGAGGATCAGTCGCGGAGCCGCCGCCATCGGCCGCGATCACTGGCCGAACTGCTATTCGGCGATGGTGGCCGGCGCGGGGATCAGGGGAGGCGCGGTCTACGGATCGAGTGACACTCAGGCCGCCTACGTGAAGGACCGACCGGTCTCACCCGAGGATTTTTCCGCCACGCTCTTTCAGGCGATGGGCATCCCGCCCGAAACCCGCATCAGTCCCGATGGCTTCACCCGACCGGCAAGTACCGGCCAGGTCATCGAAGAGTTGTTCGGATAGCGGCGACGGCTATTTGTCGGCCTTCGCCGATTCGACGAACTTGATGAAGGCGTCGCGTTGAGCCGTCACGGTTGCCTGAGGACCGGTCAGCTTCACAAAGAAGTTGGTCGGTCCGATTGGAACGATCACTCCCAGCATCCGCCAGTTCTTGTCGGGATTACGGGCGAACATGCCGGTGTAGGTTCCGGACAATTCAATGAGCGTTCCCTTTTGTCCATCGAAGGTGATTTCAGACTGACGCGGCTCGGGATCGTTGGGGCCTCGGCTGAACTGACCCTGCCAGCGCTCAAGGTTCGCTTCGAGGCCGCCTCCCGCCGACGAGAGTGTCAACCGCGCAGGGCCTCCCTCACCCGGCAGCGAGAACTCACCAAGCAACTCGACGCTCTTCGGCGGCTGCTCCTGCCAGTCCGCGGGGACGGTGAACTTGAAGCCGCCGACAGACGCTTCATACGGCTCGGTCCTCGCCGAGGAAGGCGATGCGCCCGGCACGATCTCCACGTCGATGGCCTTTGCCACGGGAACGGGAACTTCCGGCGCCGGCTTCGGCTGCTCGATGCATCCGAGAACGGCGAGGCCGGAAACGACCAGAACACAATACATTCTTGGCATTCTTCAATTCCCACAAGTTGACGGGACGAGCGAATCAAACGCGAAAACAGGAAGACCAAAGATGGTTTGGAACACTGATCGACGCCGATCTTCGCTGATTCCGATGAGTGGAGATCAGCGAGGATCAGTGTTCCGTGTTCCATTCTTTCAGAGCGAACCCGCCTTGCCGAGGACCGCGTCTGTCAGGGTGACATACTGGCGAACTCGCTCCGAGACGATTTGCAGGCTCTTCATCCAGAAGTCGGGTTTGCGGAGATCGAAGCCGAGCGTGGACTTCACCGCGTCCTCGGCGTCTTTGCAACCGGTGGCGATCAGGAGTTTGCGATAGGTGTCGGCGAACTCGCTCCCCGCGTCCTGCCCCACGGCGTAGACGCCCATCGACAGCAGGTAGCCGAACGTGTACGGGAAGTTATAGAACGGCAGACCGCTGATGTAGAAATGGAGCTTCGAGGCCCAGAACCGCGGGTTCCAGCCGCCGTCCGTCAGCGCGTCGAGATACGCCGTCTTCTGTGCCGACTCCATCAGGTCGTTCAGTTGATCGGCGGTCAGTTCACCCCTGGTCCGTTCCCGGTGGAAGTTGTCCTCGAACAGGAACCGGGCGTGGATGTTCATCAGGAACGCGACCGAATCGCCCAACATGCCGTCGAGCATTTGCAGCTTCTCGTAATCCGATCGGGCCGCGCGAAGACGGCGCTCACCCAGCACGGCCTCGGCGAACGTCGAGGCGGTCTCGGCGAGGTTCATCGGGTAGTCCTGCAGGAAGACCGGCTGATCGCGCAGCACCCACGAGTGATAGGCGTGACCCAGTTCGTGCGCGAGAGTGCTCATGCTGTCCGCGCTGTTCGTGTAGGTCATGAAGATTCGCGACTGCTTCGCCGTGGGGAAGCCGGTGCAGAATCCACCCTGATGCTTGCCCGCACGATTCTCGGCCTCGATCCATCCGTTCGACAGGGCCATGTTGGCGAAGTCCCCGAAGTCGGGGCTGAAGGCGGTGAAGGCCTCGATGATCTGCGAGCAGGCGTTGTCATACGAGATGTCGTCCGCGCCGCCCGCCCCCGGCAACGACGGCAACGGAGCCGTCATGTCGTACCACGCCAGCCGGTCAACTCCGATCAGGCGGGCCTTGGCGGCGAAGTAGTCCTTCAACACTCCCTTGCCCGCGGTGATGGTCGACCACATCGAGTCGAGCGTTTCGCGCGTCATGCGGTTGTGCCGCAACGGTGCCTCCAGATGGTCCCGCAACCCGACGTGGCGATACGTCGTCAACCGCGTGCCGGCGATGTGGTTGATCGCCTCGGCACACGAATCGGCGATCGTGGCCCAGGCGGCGTCGGCGGCGAAGAAGTTGTTCTCGCGAATCGTCCGCTGCGGCGAGTCGAACTGCACCTGGCCGGGCGAGCGCGTGACGAGTTTCCCTTTCTCCTGCACCTGGACCTTGAGTGCCCCCGACAACCGGTCGAACAGCCGACCCCAGGCATGAATCCCGTCGACCGCCAGATCGGCGGCGAGCAACTCCTGCGACTTCGGCAACCGCAGCGCCGCGTTCTTTCGCCGCGTGACGAGGAAGTATTCGTTCCGCTTGAGTTCCGGAGCCGCCTCGATCAGCGCGACAACTCCGTCATCGGCCGCCTCCTTCAGCGCGAATTCGACGTTGGTCGCGATCTGCTCGCGATGCGGCGTGAGTGTGGCGAGTTCCGCCTGCAACTGTTGATAGAGTTTGTTCTCGGCATCGGCCGCGCAATAGCATTCGACGAGCGCCCTGAGATCCGTGGCCTGAGCGTCGAGCAACTCGTACTCGGCGATCATCGCCACCCAGCGCGAGACGTTCTCCGGCCGGGCGTCCGCCGCCGGCAACGAGTTCGTCGAGCCGGCAAACTGCGCCAGCTTCGCCTTGAATTGATCGAGGTGCTCACGAAATGCGGCCGTGGCGGGCGCGGGAGCGAGTGAAACCAGATCCCACGTGAGGGGGAATGTCGATGCCGTCATGCGATTCAATACCTCTGAAGAAGAATGGCCCGGGCAGGCAGTTTGTACCGAGCCGCCCGCGATCCGACAATTCGGCCGCGTCGATCATTCGCCCTGCAGCGTCAGGATCAGCGAACGCTGGCCGCCGTGGTTGCGGTGCTCGCAGAGATAGATCCCCTGCCAGGTCCCCAGGCACAGTCGGCCGCTGGCGATGGGGATCGTGACCGAACTGCCCAGCAGGGACGCCTTCACGTGGGCGGGCATGTCGTCCGGTCCCTCGCAGGTATGGACGTAGGGGAAGTCTTCGGGGGCGATCGCATTGAACGACGATTCCAAATCGCGGGGCACATCGGGGTCGGCGTTCTCGTTGATCGAGACCGAGGCCGACGTGTGCTGGATGAAGACGTGCAGCAGCCCGACGCGAAGCGAGGCCAACTCCGGCAACGCCTCGACAACGTGCCGCGTGATGAGATGAAAGCCCCGTCGGAAAGCGGGCAATGTCAGACGATGTTGATGCCAAGCCATTCGTGCGTCCTGTCTCCTCGCCCCCGATTGCGGGGGAGAGAGGGTTGGTTCCTTTGTTCTCAACTTCCGTGCATTCTGCGGAGAAGTTGTGTGGATGCAAATGGTCAGGCGGCGGTTGGTTTGGCGTGGCTCGGTGCCAGTCGCGGTGGCGGAGGCCGAACCAAACAGGCCGCACTCTTGTCCGCCGGGTGCGCCTCCCATCGAGGTTGGCTGACACACGAACGGTCGGCGGATAGAATCCCGCCCGCTCGACGAAACGATTCCATTGCGAGAGTGGCGAAATTGGCAGACGCGCTGGACTTAGGATCCAGTGCCTTAATCGGCGTGGGGGTTCGACTCCCCCCTCTCGCATCGCAATGACTCTCTCCCCAATCCGCCGGATCGGCAAGAACTCGGTCTGCGGCCTCGTTGCGAAACCAGAACACGGCATGGACCCGGCATCACAGAACTCACGCTTCCCATGACCGAGCACGCCGCCGCCCTTCGTCGCGAGATCATCGACCGCACGCGAACCGTGGTCGTCAAAGTCGGCACGAATGTGCTGTCGACGGACAGCGACCAACTCGATGCCGACCGAATCGCGTCACTGGCCGAGCAGGTTCGCGCAATCTGCGATTCCGGACGCAGGCTGGTCCTTGTGTCGAGCGGTGCGATCGGCGCGGGGATGGGACTGCTGGGGCTGAAGGAGCGGCCGAAAGACCTGCCGCATCTGCAAGCCGCCGCCGCCGCGGGCCAGGCGCACCTGATTCACATTTACGACAAGGCCCTGCGCCCGCACGGTTACCACGCCGCGCAACTGCTGCTGACGGCGAACGACTTCAAGAACCGCTCGCGGTATCTCAATGTGCGGAACACGCTGCGAACGCTCTCCGAGTACAAGGCGATTCCGATCGTCAACGAAAACGACACCGTCAGCACCGCTGAAATCAAACTCGGCGACAACGACCGGCTGGCCGCGATGGTGGCCGGACTGATCCAGGCCGACTTACTCATCGTCCTGTCCGTCGTCGATGGCCTGCTGACGGGAGACCCTTCCGATCCCAACAGCCGCCGAGTCCCTCTCGTCGAACGGTTCGACGACGAACTGCTCAATCTGGTCGGCGCGTCGAAAAGTTCGCGCGGCACGGGCGGCATGAAAACGAAGCTGGAGGCGGTCCGCACGGCAACGGCGGTCGGAGTGAACGTCATCATCGCCAACGGCAAACAGCCGCGCGTGCTGGAGGAGATCCTGCGTGGAGACGACACCGGTACGCTGTTTCTTGCCGAAGGGGACGGCGTCTCGGCCTGGAAACGCTGGATCGGCTACACGATGCCGCCGCAAGGCCGTTTTGTGTTGGATGACGGAGCGCGGCGAGCGGTCGAGCAACAGGGCAAATCGCTCCTCGCCGCCGGCATCGTGCGCGTCGAGGGCGACTTCGCGAAGGGGGAAGTCGTCTCGCTCGTCGATCAACAGGGCGATGAGTTCGCGCGGGGCCTCACCAACTACGACGCCCCGTCCACGCGAGACATCGCCGGCAAGCGCACCGACGAAATCGCCAAGTCGATCGGCTCGCTCCCCTACGCCGAAGTCATCCACCGCGACAACCTCGTCGTGACGAGCACATCGAAAAACTGATCCTGTTCGGCATTGTGAAGAAACGGCTCTCCGTCCCACGTGTCATTTTCGTGAGCGGGTGAAGGCCTTGCCGAGACGCTTACGCGTGACAGGTTGCTGATCTCGTTCCCGCGCTCCGCGTGGGAACACGGTCTTCGACGCTCTGCGTCGCGACCGGTGTGAAGACAGAGAACACGTTCGTGCGGAGGACGGTCCAATCAGTTGCGCGTTCGATTGGTGTGGTCGCTCATCCGAACATAGACCAGACGATAAGGCCAATGGAGTCCGTTCAGACCTGAGCTTTCGTAACTCGCCGATGATGCGGGATTGAACAAAGCCGGACATCTTGGCGATCTCGACGGGTTAGTTCCCCGATCTCTCGCGACTCTGTCCGACCGTGGGGTTGGTTTTCGTCTTCGGTGACTTCTCTTCACGTCCCCAACGGTCAAACGTCGAAACCGAAACGACCGTGATCAACACTTCGACCACTCAACCAAGTACCTTGCCGAACAGAAGCAGTCGCTGACACTCGTCCGGCTGAGTGTGAACGTCTTAGTCCAGACGACTCCACAGGACCTTGTTATCCTCGTTGTCCTCCTTGAGGAATTAGACCTACTTCGCGAGCCCCCGATCCGTCGCGGAGGCGATCCGGTCAGCAGGGGATGAAAAAGTTGGCCATTGGCGTATTGTGCAATTTCACATTTTGGAAGGGATTTCACCTTCGTTGCCCCCCCGCCTTGGTGCAGGAAAAATGCAACAAGGGTGACGAGTTTCCAATCGCCTTGGAAGAGTCTTCTGAGTGGCGTTACAGGCCGTGTAGGTTCGGTCCCGCACGAGAGATGGTGGTGGGGTCGAACCACCTTGCTCCTGGGTAACAACTCCTCCAATTTATCCCCCCCACTAACGAATGCGCGTCATCTGTGTTTGAGCAACGCATCCTCTCGGCATGGTCAAAAGGCAAGACTCTGAAAACAGGGGCTTTCGTGAGCATCAGGAACGCATTTGGAAAGTGAGAACGGTCTACGCAACCGAAGGGCCGCGCCATCACAAAGAAAGCTGACACAACCGGCGCGACAAGGCTTCCGGTAATGCACTCCGTCCTGTCATGAAGGAGACCACAGGCTGCTGGTTGATCGGTCGTTCGTTTAGGCCTGTTGAATTCACGTTTGCGGGTTGACAGGCAGACACGATGTTGTCATTTTGCTTCGCTCATCGTACCGCGGCATCATGTCTAATTTCGGTCATGCGTCATGTTTCGGTGGTTTGCACTCTTTTGCCGAATTTGGAGCCGAGCCGGCGCGTGGTTGCTGACCGCTCGCGGACAGACGGCTTCCGTATTGCTGCTACTGGTAACTCATGTTGCGCTTCTGGCCTACTCCGCCACTCGCCACAGCCCGACGCACCTCGAACCGGCATTCTTGTCAGCCGGGATCAGTCACTGGCAGTTCGGCCGGTTTGAGCTATATCGCGTGAACCCACCACTGCCGCGAATGATCGCAGCGCTATCGGTGTTGGCGGTGGGATGCGAGACTGACTGGCAACGGTTCTACGACCGTCCCGGTTCGCGAGCCGAGTTCGCAGTTGGGGAAGATTTCGTCAGGACCAACGGTTCCCGCGCGATCCCCCTGTTCTTTTATGCCCGATGGGCATGTATTCCCTTCTCCTTGATCGGCGGCTGGTTCGCCTACCGCTGGGCCAACGAGTTGTACGGCAACGGCGCAGGACTGCTAACCCTCGTACTGTGGACCTTTGAGCCTAATCTATTGGCCCACGCTGAACTGGTGACTCCGGACTGCGCCTGTTGGTCGTTCGGCATCATGGCCGGCTACACGTACTGGCGCTGGCTGAAGGTGCCGACATGGACGAGAGCCGGTCTGGCGGGGCTGGCGTTAGGGCTGGCTGAACTGACGAAGTTCACTTGGGTCATACTCTTTGGACTCTGGCCCATCCTCTGGTTAACTTGGTTGTGGCTTCGAAAACAATCAAGCCAAGACCTAGTTCCGATGAGCGCCGAGTATCTCGGCGACGGTGCTGCACAGCGATTAACGACTGGCAATCAATCCCCTTTGCGACTCCCAGGCGAAGCAACTCGAGACCCGGCCTTTCGCCAACTTGCCGCAATCCTGCTGTTAGCTCTCTATATCTTGAATCTTGGCTATGGGTTTGACGGCATTGGCACTCGTCTCAAAGACTTGACTTTCGTTAGTAGCGCTCTGACAGGGCTCGATGAAAAAGGTGAATCCGGGAACCGCTTCCGTGACAATTGGCTGGGCCAACTCCAGCTTCCAGTTCCAGAGCAGTACATCCTCGGCTTCGACACGCAAAAGAAGGATCTCGAAGATTATGCTCGGTCGTCGTTCCTGCGTGGCGAATGGAAGGACGGGGGCTGGTGGCACTACTATTTTTATGGTTTGCTCGTCAAAGTGCCCTGTGGACTCTGGTTGCTCTTCACTTCTCTGATCCTCTTTCGGCTGCTTCAGAGAACTCGCCCCGTCCCCTTGAGGGATGAGTTGGTTCTCCTGTCCCCTGCCGTGGCCGTGTTCGCATTATGCACGACACAGACGGAGATCAACGAGCACTTGCGGTATGTCTTTCCCAGTTTGGCACTAATGCTGGTCTGGCTTGGGCAGGGAACAGTTCTAAACATGCGGCCAGCCGTTGCTAGTGAGGAATCGTCGGAAAGCCACGGAATTCTCTTCTCACCCAAATCGTTGATCGCGCAATTAGGTGTAGCGTGTTCAATTGTCTATTCGACCGTGAGTGTTACACTCGTGTACCCGCACCATCTTGCTTATTTCAATGACTTTGTTGGTGGATCGCGAAATGGATGGAAACACCTGCATGGGAGCAGTCTCCATTGGGGCCAAGACTTGCTTGAAGTGGCACGCCACGAAGCGGCGGTTGGCACTTTTTTTTGCCGCTACAGGGCTAATGCGTCCGCGCATGTCACGCTGGACACGGCGCGTCAATATTGTAATCCTGACGGCCATCGAAGGAGAGATTGTTCGGGGGTTGTCGTGGCCGCGGATTCCCGTGACTTTGGCCTAGCTTTGAAGTCTTCCGGTGTGGTGAGAATTGGTATGACCCACGCAGCCGTACCCGAACTCGATTTCGACATTCGGTGCGACCTTCCGGGTGCAGCCACTCCCTTTCGGTGCGCAGCTTTTTCGCGGGTTGAGTCCGTCAACGGCCCCCTCCCGCGGTTGAATTGTCCGTTTCGCAAGGTGTCGCTCGGTCTCTCACAATGAAAGGTTCGTTATGCGCAAAACTGGTAAGAGGTTATTTGTGTTGGGTGCCTCAACTTTGAGTTTCATGGCCGGAGTTGCAATGCTGGTTGTCGCTTGGCAGATTCAGCCTGTAGAAGTCATGGCAGATGGTCCTCCGTCAGATTGCTATCAGGAGGGGCAATCCGTGTGCGACGCTAGTCAGTCATGCTGCAATGGAGTTTGTTACAACCCATTGGAGTATGTTTGCACCTGCGATGGGGTGCTTGAGCCGATTCAGTTTGACCCGGAGTAACTCGCCGTTGGCGGCGCAATGTCGCAGCGGTTGTTTGGAGAGTCATCCGTGGGTAAAGCCGTAGGTCGTGGGCGCGTCGATTCCGTCCTGCTGGGATCGCTGGTGTTTCTTTTGGTCTCTGCCCTCACTTTGACTGTTGTTGTCACGAGGCGGGGGGTCGGAGTCCCCGTTTACTGCGCATCACCCGTTCGTGACTTTGGTGATGTGATCGCAAAATGCCAGTTGCGTCACGTGTTCGACATTAGCAATCAGTCGAATACTGATGTCGATCAGGTCATTGTTGCCGCAGCATGCTCAAAGTGCTCGTCTGCAACCATCGATCGGAGTATGTTACCAGTAGGGGGTCACCTGCAGGTCAACGTTCTCGCGGACGCCGGTGATTCGACTGGAATGGTTCAGCGGGATTTTGTCTTGCTTTGGCGGTTGCGTGGGGAGACAGAAACCCGTCGGACTCTGCTTGCAGTTAAAGCGAATGTTGTCCACTGATTTCCGGGTGCTGTCCCGGCAATCGCTAGTCAATTCAAATGTTTCCTCTTCAACTCGTTCTTGGGAGATTTCGGATGAAGTTATCAAATGCAGTTTCTGTTCTATCTGCGGCAGTTCTGTTTGCGGCTCTCAATGCCTATATGGTTGAGTCGGGCACTAGCCATCAGCCGTTGAGCGCGGCAAATGAGTCTGCACTGATTGCCGGTCAACAAGCTGACCCTAAGGGAAAATGCGACCTGAATGCCACCTGCTCTGCATGCCAGCCGTACACTCAATGTTCACCGGCTGTCGCTTGGGTCTGGGTTACCTATGGGGGGCCGTTCGGGCTCGGTGGTTATGCGCGAATCGATTATTGTCTTGGAACTGGCGGCAAAGCCGGTTGCGAGCTGCCTGGCACCGTGAAAATCTGCAGACGCTTCTGCACTTTGAGCGAGAGATGCGGCAACGGCTATACCGACTGTGGTACTTTGGAGTCGCGTAAGTGTTCGGACTACGTGGAAAATCCGCCACCCGGAATGGGGCATTGCTCGAATGAAGGCTGTGGTTTTCGCGGTGGAAATTGTCAAAACTGCGGTTAGTAGTGCCGTTACGAGATCATATCATTATGACGTCCGGGGCTCTGCTCTGAAGGCGAGCCCCGGAGTTATGGAGTTGTAGCCGGTCATGTCCGTCCGATCCGTCGTTGCCATATTTCGAGAACAAAATGCATATTAGATCTCGATTTTCGATTGCCGCAACTTTTTTAGTGCTGTTCGCGGCCCCTGCCGATTCGGCCGATTTGCCCACTTACGAGGAAATCTGTGCTGCCTACCAGCAAAACATTTCGGGAATGTTGCCGTTTTCCGTCGAATGGCAGTTCATCGAGCAGGAGTTAACTGCATCCATTGAGACGGACGCGGTTTATGCCGGCCTTATCAAGGCCACTGTGGCGCGCGATGACTATCCCGGTCAGGACAAGGAAGTCATAAAGGGGCAAGATGCCGTATATGATCGCGGATTATCGGAGCAAGCTCGCGAGGCTCGTCTGAAACCGCGCCGAAGCAGACACTTCCTCTGGACGGACGGGAGAAAGATGCAATATCGGACTCCAGAAAAGAGAGAGGATATCTCGCTGGATGGCTCCGAAATGACCTCGGCTGAATCTCTGTTGTCCAGTTGGCTGCCAGTTCGCATCTTTTCCTATGTACCCGATCGAGAGCCAAAACTACGTGTGTGGACGGGTTTCGGTAGCGACGGTAAGACACCGTTTGGGCTGGTGGGATCAAAAGAGTTGAGCCAACTTCGTGGTCGCGTTCGGTTTCCGCCACTCGGCGCAATCCATTCGGAGTGGGCAGACCATTTTAGGCTCAGCGAGTTGGACAAGTGGACTTCAAGCGATCTGAGCGAGGGACTGCAAAAGTCGGAGGTCGGTGAACCAATCCGAGGAGAAGAGACGATCCTTTTGAGGCACGCAAGTGGTGGCAAGCCCGGCACCAGTGTTGGGCGAATGGCGATCTGGGTCGCCCACCGCAAAGGGTTCCTGCCTCTCCGGATCGAACGCTCGTACTCCGGTGGGCCGCTATCGTTGGAAGTTACGGAAGAATATCCCTCGCGAGTATACGAAACTCTGGAAATTGAGACGATCGAGACGTGTGGATCGGGGTATTATCCCCGTAAGACCAAGACGACAAAGTTCGGTCCCGATCCGAAATGGCGATCCGAGAATATCGGCAAAGACCCCACTTCTCTTCCCAAGGTCCCGGTGCTCATGGTGCCTGTGAAAACTATCGAGGAAGAGTTCCTGCGGATCGAGCCCGGCCGGTTGCTAGACGAAGAATCCTTGGCGTTGGCGTTCCCGGTCGGGACGCGATTTCAGGATCAAGACACCAAGCAGTGGTATCTTGAGGGGACGCCAAAAGAGGAATTTGACCGGCAACTCGTTGCTGAACTGACCGCAGGCGATTATACGGCCAAACCACGATCCGCTCCAACAATGAAACGCGGTCAGTTTGGAATGTTCCTGTGGATTAATGTGGGAGTCGTGATCGCACTGGCGGTGATCTATTCGCGTTTTCGACATAAGGCCAAGCCGTGACTCTGATCAGCGTCCTTGTCTGTTTTTTATTGGCAACGGACAGCGGCTCTCCTCCCCCGGCCGAGAAAATGCCTCACTGTGGAGTGGCTGCCGTGTACGGTGTCGCGAAGTTGTGCGGCATCAAGGTATCGCCCAACGACGTCGAGTCGTCAATTTTACGGCGATCGCCGAAAGCCGATTTATCCGCTCTCAACCTTAAGCAATTGCGGGAGGCATTGGAGGAACTTGGGCTGGCGGCCCAGACGTTTAAGACGCAGCCAGAGACGTTAAGCACTATTCCGACCCCAAGTATTGCATACTTTCGGCCCGAGCGTATCAATCGCAAAGATGGAGTTGGTCACGTCGTCATCGTGACTTCATTCACCGACAGTTCAGTTCGTGTTCTTGACTTGACCCAATCGCGAGAGCCGATCGACATTCCCGTGGCCGAGTTTTCGGAAGGCTGGGATGGAGAGTACTTGGCGGTCTACCGAGACTCACGAAAATCTACGCCAGAATTGATGTCTGCCAGTGTCCGCAGGATCTTGTGGCTGAGTCTGGTGGCAATTTCCTTGGTCGTCTTCGTTTTTTCTATCCGCCATCGACCCCGGTAATCTCTGATAATTGACACTCGACCGAGATATGAACCAATGATTCGGCACCTCATGAATTGGCATCGCGTCCTACTTGCGTTGCCCGTTCTCTTTACCATTCTAGCTGGCTGCAGTAGCAAGTCGTCCTCAACAACACTGCGGTTTCCGAAGATCTCTGTCGATCTCGGCGTTGTAGATGGAAGCAAAAGTGTGATACATGAGTTTCCCTTTGAGGTCTCTGAAAAGAGCGGAATCAGGATCGAAAAAGTACAGTCAACCTGCAAGTGTACGGCTGTGTCATCGGCAGAAGTCGGGCGGCAATTGGCCTTCGGTGACAAGGGCTCAATCCGAGTCGCGATTGAACCACAGGAACGAAGTGGGAAAATGCAAGGAACGGTGTATGTCGAAACGAGCCCCCCGTCAGTCTTACCGATCATTCTGAATCTGACCGCAATTGTGCCTGGCAAGCCAGAGGTGGTGGGTCCGTTTCCCGTCAAAGTATCGGCCGTTCTTGGTAACACGGTTCAGATTGACTTCGATGTGGCAACGAATCGCCCCTTGGGGGACAAGCCTCTACAGATCGATCTTGCTCAATCGGAAATGTGTGGCTTCACGATTGACCGTGAGGAGTTGATTGAAGCAACTCTCCCTCCAGAAGGCGCACTGGAAGAATCCGTGCATGAAATCCATCGTCTGCGATTGAAGCATGTTCCGTTTACGGAACTGGGTAGTCGTGTCGAGAAGCTACAGATCGCTTGGCTAGGGTGCAGTGCGCGGACATCGGCACAACTGTCCATAACGGTCTCCCACCCTTTTGAGGTGCGTCCGGCGAGTACGTTTCTTGGGTTTGTGAAGTCAAACGAAAAGAAAAGCGTATGGCTGACTTTTACAGAGCCAATCAGCACAAAAGCCAGCACGCTTATGATCGAGCCACTGGAAGGAGGTGATGACCAGGCAACGTACGATGCCGGGTCGAATCGAATCCATGTGGAGTTGACATCTCCGGTGAATGCGGGCAGATTTGTTAAGACATGGGCCTTGCGGAGTGCGGACTCAACCCTTCCACCATTCAGTTTTTCTATCTCCGGCCTTGTTGAATAGCCACCGGGGTGTACCGAGATGCGAGCGGTCGGTGCTGAGTTAAATCGCAACGCAGCCGCTGCAAATGCCGCCGCGGCCCTTCGGTTTCACATCCCACGTCTATGCGATAGATAGTCCATGCCCAAAGCGGCTATGAATGCGGAGCTTCAACGATTTGCGCATATCAATCCATGTGCAATATAAAGTTTATCTGGAATTTCTGAGTGGTCTGCCGGCTGTTTTTGTGTGAGACGCATGCCATTCACGTTCCTCTTAGTGGCGACTATGCCGCCCTCAGGAAGACAATTTGAGTAATTCCAACTCCTGCCACCTGGCTTGGATTGTCGCCGTCTTAGCTCTTGCTGGCTGTACGTCGAATATATCTATTCCGGCTGACGTATCGAACGGGCTTGTTTCAAAAACTTCGTCATCACTTCCGATCCAAGCGACGGTTGATTTAGGTGTCGTTCTCCAGGGCGAATCGAGCCGTATCAATCAATGGTTGCAAAATCAGAGCGACAAGGAAATTCATGCCGAAAAGATTGAGACGAGTTGCGAGTGCCTCGAAGTTCGTCTGTCAGAATCTCAGATCGCTTCTGGCGGACGAGTGTTGGCCCTATTCACGTACGATGGAGCAAAAGAGTCGGATTTTGTCGGATCATTGCTGATTGAAGTTACATTGTCCGACAGCAACGGAACTATCGTTGGTAAAGTCGAAATACCGATCGAGGTTATCTCAAAGACGAACGATCCTAATCTCTGATATTGACTCGCGATTCTAGTTCGGCTGGCGAAGTGCTGTTGCCCCTTCGGTTCCGTAGGCCGTTCTCACTTTCCCAATGCGTTCCTGATGCTCACGAAAGCCCCTGTTTTCAGGGGCTTTCCTTTTGATCATGCCGGGAGGATGCGTCGCTCAACCGCAGATGACGCGCATTCGTTAGTGGGGGTGGCCTGCTTGTAGGATCAGTGGAGCGGACTCAGGCGAAGTGGGTGGCCAATGGTCCGTGGATGCCGTCGATGATTTGAACATCCAGATCGATTTGTCGGCTACGACGAACTATGTCCTCGATAATGATATTGTTACCGTTGGTTCGGGTACGGCTCCTGGATTGTCCGTTCAACGCGTGGGCACAGCCCAGCACGACACTGTCTCGCGGCGGCGCTGGTTTCGTCATGTACACACCCAACCCCAACTATGTCGGGACCGACTCGTTGACGTGCACCGCCTACGCCACAGGAACGGGTTCATCGGACACGGCCACGATATCGGTGAAAGTTTCCAATTCGTCCTCCAACACGCCCCCGTTTTTTCAGGAACCAGCTACTCGTTCACACTCAGAAGCTCTCCAGAAAATGATCTTATCTTAAGCGGTGAATGTTGTTGATTTTTGCGGCTTCCTCACACGCAAAGGAGTGCGCGAGCATTTCGAAGTCGTCGAATCAACAGGAACAGACAAAACAGGGGCGGGTGTATCTCCCGGATTTGACGGTCGAGCAGTGGGTGGCCATCTGGCCACTGATCACGGCGGCCAGGTCCGACGGTCCCGGACACAAACGCGAGATGCGTGAGGTCGTCCTCGCCGACCGCCTGAAATCCGCCGACGGCATCCAAAAACTCAAACGACTCCTCGCCGCCGCTTTGCCCAAGGAATACAGAACCGCCGCCTAAATTCGGAACCAAAGAGCCCAACTTCAAAACTTGCGCGTCGGGCTAGTTGTGGACATCGAACTACGCCAGCACCCCGTGCAACACCTGACCGCTCACGTCGGTCAGCCTGTAGTCGCGGCCCTGGTGCTTGTACGTGAGCCGTTCGTGGTCGAGGCCCAGACGTTCGAGGATCGTCGCCTGGAGATCGTGAACATCGACCGGGTTCTCGGCGACGTTGTAGCCGAAGTCGTCGGTTGAGCCGTGGGTCAATCCACCCTTCACACCCGCGCCGGCCATCCACGCGGTGAAGCAGCGCGGGTGATGATCGCGTCCGTAATTCGTGAGCGACAGATTTCCCTGCGAGTAGTTCGTGCGACCAAACTCGCCACCCCAGACAACCAGTGTGTCGTCGAGCATCCCGCGCTGCTGGAGGTCGGTGACGAGGGCGTATCCCGCGCGATCAACATCCTGACACTGCCGCTTGATCGCATTCGGCAGATTCCCGTGCTGGTCCCAGCCGGGGTGATAGAGCTGGATGAACCGGACGTTTCGCTCGGCGAGCCGCCGCGCCAGCAGACAATTCGCCGCGAACGTCCCCGGTGTTTTGGCCTGGTCGCCGTACAGATCAAACGTGGCGGCGGTCTCCTGGGAGAGATCCATCACCTCGGGAACGCTGGTCTGCATCCGGTAGGCCATTTCGTACTGAGCGATCCGCGCGGTGATCTCGGGATCGCCCTCCGCCTCGAACTGCGCGGTGTTGAGTTCCGCGAGCCGGTCCAGCATCCGCCGCCGACCCGCGGCGCTGATGCCGTCGGGATTCTGGAGGTACAGGACCGGATCGCCTCCACTGCGAAACTGGACTCCCTGGTGGATGCTCGGCAGGAATCCGTTCCCCCACAGCCGCGCATAGAGCGGCTGGTCGATGCGGTCTTTCGAGATGAGCACGACAAACCCCGGCAGGTTCTCGTTCGCGCTCCCGAGTCCGTAACTGAGCCATGATCCCATGCTGGGCCGTCCCGCCAGGTGATGGCCCGTCTGAAAGAATGTGATCGCCGGATCGTGGTTGATGTGCTCGGTGTGCAGCGACTTCAGGAAACAGATTTCGTCCGCCATCTTCGCCGTCCACGGCATCAGTTCGCTGACCCAGGCACCGCTCTGGCCATGCTGAGCGAACTTGAACGCTGACCCCGCCAGCGGCAGCGACGACTGAAACCCGGTCATGCCGGTCAGCCGCTGTCCCTTGCGCACGCTGTCGGGAAGCTCCTGCCCGTGCCGCTCATTGAGCAGCGGCTTGTAGTCGAACAGTTCCAGTTGCGATGGCCCGCCCGCCATGAACAGAGAGATGATCCGCTTCGCCTTCGCCGGAAAGTGAGGCTGGTCGAGGATGCCGCGAAACGGGCTCTTCGATTCGGCCGCCGCGTCGCGCCGGAGCAGGCTCGTCAGCGCGACGGCGCCCAAACCGAGGCCGCTGCGCTGGAGAAAGTTTCGTCGAGAGAGATGATTTGGAAAGTGCATGGTCAACGTCCTTCACCGCCGGTTCACGGCCTCATCATGATTCAAGATCGCCAGTGCCACGACCGTTCCCGCCGCGAGGTCTGCGGGAACGAGGGCTGCATCCGGCTTGGCCTCTCCGACCGCGAGCAGCTTCTTCGCGGCTTCGGCATCGGCGGCGAAGTCGGCTCGTTGTTCGGAGTACATCTGCTTCAAGATCGCCGATTCGCGCGCGGTTGGCGGGCGACTCGTGATGAGCCGGAAGGCCCACGCGAGTTGCGAGTCGGTCGTGTCGCCCCCCTCCTTCAACATCCGCTGAGCCACGAACCGCGCGGACTCGACGATCTGCGGGTCGTTCAGCAGCGTGAGGGCCTGCAAGGGCGTCGAGGTGCTTTGGCGGCGGACCGTGCAGTAGCTGCGGTCGGCGGCGTCAAACGTCATCGGCGCGGGAGGGGGCACCGTCCGCTTCCAGAACGTGTAGACGCTGCGCCGATACAGATCCGGCCCGTGACTTTGATCGTACTGCGGCTTGCCCATCGCGATGTCCCACAGCCCGGCCGGCTGATAAGGCTTCACGCTCGGCCCACCGATCTTGTCCACCAGCAGCCCGCCTGCAAACAGCGCCTGATCGCGCAGCATCTCCGCCGTCAACCTCCTCACCGGCGCGTGCGACAACCAACGGTTGTCGATATCCCCCGTTCCCCGTGTCTCCTTGTCCCCTTGTCCCCCGATCCCGCTTCCCTGCCGGTACACCGCCGACATCGCGATCTGTTTCACCATTCGCTTCGTGTCCCAGCCGCTGGCGATGAAGTCTCGGGCGAGCCAGTCGAGCAGTTCGGGATGAGTCGGCAGGGCTCCCTGCGAACCGAGGTTGTCGCTCGTTTCGACCAGTCCCCGCCCGAGCAGCGTTTGCCAGAGTCGGTTCACGGTGACGCGGGCCATCAGCGGATGCTCGGGATCGGTCAGCCACCTTGCCAAGCCGAGTCGATTGCGCGGTGCATCGGCCGGGAACGGCGGCAGAACGCGCGGCGTGTCGGCCGTCACGGCATCGAGCGGTTGATCGTAGCTGCCCCGTTTGAGAATGAAGGCGGGCTTCGGCGCAGCCATCTCGCGCATCGCCATGATCTCGGGGATCGGGTTGATGAGTTTGCGTTGTTCTTCCCGCGCGGCATGCAAGTCCTTGAGAGCTTGCTGCCAAGGTACATGAGCTGTGGCGAGGAACGTCTCGAACAGTGAATCGCTCTTGGCCGTCCAAGCCCCCTTCAAATCGTCGCGGCCCGCGACGTGAGCGGCTTCCAGCGCGGTGAGTTCTCGACCAAAAATCGCGAAGTCATCGACCCGGCCTCCCTTGAATCCGGCATCTCGGAACCGGAAGCCAATCGCGAGTTCCGGCTCGCCACCGTCGTAGGTGATGTCTTTCCAAAGTCCGTCGCGAATCACGTCCACCGGCGCGAGCAGACCGTTCACATAGAGACGGACACCCGCCGCGCGGCTCGATCCGTCGTAGGTCACGGTCACGTGCGACCACTCGTTGACCGTCAGCGCAGTCTTCGTGCGCACCTTCAGCGAGTTGCCGGGCCACATGTGATGCAGGCCGAACGCGACGCGACCCTCTTCCAGCAGCAACTCGTACCCGCGGCTGCCGGCGTCGGCGGGGGCTCGCGAATGGTGGACAACAACCGCGCGCGGCGTGAGGACAGTCGGCTGGATCGCGATCGCCAGAGAAAACGCATCCGCCCGCGTGAAGTGTCCGAGGCCGGGAAACGTGAAGCCGTTGTCGCCGTTCAACTCGGCGGCCTGTCCCGCTCGGCCCGCGATCAGCCTGGGGCCGTCGCTCGCGTTCCCGGGCTTGGCGGCGTCAGTGCTGTTCACGAGTTGGCTCTTCTCCAACGAGTCGAACGAGAAGGCGGCGAGCGGGCTCGGCGCGGCAGGCTGTTCGGGTTTCGTGTTCAACCATTCGGCGAAGGCGCTCTTCGCCGAATCGCGCAATGTCGCGAGAGCCTGCTCCTTCCCAGCAATCTTCCGGTCGAGGGCCGTCAGCTTCGCATCCTGCTCATCGGTCGAAAGCAGAACGGTTGGAACGGGCGTCGAACCTGTGAAGTAACTCGTCTGACCGAACTCGTCGATGTTCTGGAAGAACGAGAACATCGAGTAGAAATCTCGCTGCGTCAGCGGGTCGTACTTGTGGTCGTGGCAGCGCGTGCATTCGAACGTCAGCCCGAGGAACGCGGTCCCGAACGTATCGACTCGATCGACGACATAGGCGACGCGGAACTCCTCTTCGACGACGCCCCCCTCTTCGTTCTGGCAGTGCATCCGGTTGAAGGCGGTCGCGAGTTTCTGAGCCTTCGTCGCCTGCGGCAGCAGGTCGCCCGCGAGCTGCCACGTCGCGAACTGGTCGAACGGCAGATTGTCGTTGAACGCCGAGATCACCCAGTCGCGGTACGGCCACGTCGGACGAGTCCGGTCAAACTGATAGCCGTGCGTGTCGGCGTACCGCGCCACATCGAGCCACTCGCTCGCCATCCGCTCGCCATAGCGGGGCGACTTCAGCAGCCGGTCGATCACCCGCTCATACGCCTCGGGCGACTGGTCCATCGCGAACGCTTCGACTTCGGCGGGCGTCGGTGGCAGTCCGGTGAAATCGAACGTCACGCGACGGATCAGCCGGTGTTTGGCGGCTTCCGGCGCGAGCGACTTCAGTCCGTGCTGCTCGATCTCATGCAGGACGAAGCGGTCGATGTTGTTGACCGCGCGGGGCTCGTTCTCGGGCGAGACGCGCGGCGGCTCGGGGTTCTGCATCGGGACGAACGACCAGTGGCCCTCGTATTTCGCTCCCTGCTTGATCCACTGTTCGAGCAGCGACTTCTCGGCGGCGGTGAGCTGTTTCGGATGCTTGGGCGGCGGCATCGCTTCGTCCGGATCGGCCGAACGGATGCGCCGCACGAGTTCGCTCTTCGCCGGATCGCCCGGCACGATGGCGGCGTGCCCGTCGCGAACGGCCTTCGCCCCCTCATCGGTATCCAGTCGCAAGTCGGCCTGCCGAGTCTTCTCGTCCGGCCCGTGGCAAGCCCAGCACTTGTCCGACAGAATCGGACGCACGTCGCGGTTGAAGCGAATCTCGCGCGGAGGCGATTCGTCGGCTGCGACGGGGAATGAAGTGAGGCTCGCGATGGCGAGAAGCATCGTCACCGGTGTCGTGACTCGGCTTCCTGTCCCCTCTCCCGCCCGTCTTCGGGGGGAGAGGGTTAGGGTGAGGGGGGATTTGTTCATGTGCGGCCTGATCGTTCTGCATTTCGAGGAGATTGATTGCTGGTCGTCAGTGGTTTCAGGGCGTTGTCTCCGTTCCGCCCCCTCACCCTAACCCTCTCCCCCGAAGACGGAGGCGAGGGGACCGGAAAGGGCTATCAAGCCGAACACCATCAAGCATCGAGACTACTCGCCGAGGAACGCTTTCTTCAACTCGTCGATCACGGCGTCGGGCATTGGAGCGACGCTGCCGACCGCGCGGCTGTTGATGATCGCCTCGGTGGTTGTTTCCAGGACTTCGAGGCGATCGAACGTGTCGAGGATGCTCGTGCCAACCACCAGCACCCCGTCATTGTCGAGCAGCACTGCGGGCGAACGAGGCGAGACATAATCGGAAATGCTCCGCTCCCTCGTTTCGGTCCCTGCCGTCTCCTGCGTCCCTTCCGTCCCATAGTGGACCCCGTACGGAACCCGCCCGACATCGCGAAGAAAAATGTAACTCTCGGGAATCGTGCGGGCGTCAAGTTTGACATCCGTGACGCTGAACGCCGTCGCGTTGACCGGGTGCGCGAAGACGATCGCGCGGATGTCGGGGTGGCGACGATAGATGGCTTGGTGCGCGCGGGTCGCACGGCTCGGATGCTTCCCCGGTTCGCACGTCTCGCCGCTGACGAGCACGATGTCGTCGATGTCGAGCAACGATCGGTCGCGCTGAGACGGCGTGATGAGGAACGAGTCGTCATCGACTCGCGCCGAGAAACTTCCTTCGGTGCTGATGAGCAGACGTTGGCGGCAGCCGCGCCGCAGAAACTCGCACAGTTGGCGACGGAGCTCCTGTTCGTGGCTGGTTGCGGTGGGAGGCTCGACCGGTTGCAGGTCGACTCGCCGCCGCTCGGCCAGCGCAAGCTGTTCGTCGGTGAGGTAGCGAACGTCTCCCAACATCCGGGCCTTGATGATCGTCTTGCCCGCGAATTCGAGGGCCTCGAACCGCTGATACGCCTGCGACAGCGAATCGCCTCCCACGACGACGCCGTGGTTTTCGAGGATCACGCAGTCGGGGATCGACTCGCCATCGGGTGAGCCGGCGAAGGCCTCGGCGATGTTCTGCGCCAGCCGCTCGCTACCGGGAAGGGCATACGGCGCGAAGGCGACCTCACCGCAGACCGAATGCGCCTGATGAAACAACCGCGTACCGGGAAGTTGCCGACAGATGCTGAACGCGACGAGCGCGACCGGATGCGCGTGGACGATTGCGCGAATGTCGAGCCGCGATTCGTAGATGGCGCGGTGGAAGGGGAACTCGGACGACGGCCGATGCGGTCCCTCGACCGATCCGTCCGTCTTGACGCAGACGATGTCGTTCCGGGTCAGGCTCCCCTTGTCGATCCGCGCGGGGCTGATCCAGATGTCACCGCTCGCCTCGCGGATCGACAGGTTGCCACCCGAGGTGGTCGTCATGCGATGGCGATAGATCCGCTCCATCGTCTGCATGATCTCGTCGCGCGGATGAACCAACTCGCGGGGATGAGACATGTGTGGCGCGGCTCCGTGTCGGGCTGTGGCGATTGGCAAATCGGGGCCGTGCGCGAATCGATCGCGCACGACCAACCTGGCCACAGGATGACTGCTTGGCGGTCATCACGCCAGCTTCACCGGAATGAGGCTCACGTCGTGGGGGGGGGGTTTTTTACAGCCCCGCACCCCCGTGCCACCGGGAGGTAATAAAAAAGCCCCCCCCAAAAATAAAAGGTGGCGACGCCAGCGG
>JANODP010000413.1:0-5728 GCA_031412755.1 Schlesneria sp.
CCTCACCCCCGGCCCCTCTCCCCGGAGGGGCGAGGGGAGCAGGAATATGAACGTAACTCCGGACCGTCTCGTGCTGTTTGCCGCTGGTTGTTGGGAGGGCTACACTCGGCGTGGCGTTGAGGGTCGATCCGCAGCACTGACAGGGAGGCTCGACATCCGATGGCACTTCGATTCGCTCAGGCAATCGTGGGTTTGATCGCTCTCGCGGCGACGGCTTTGGCCCAGGAATACACCGTCGTCGAAAAGGACGATGAGATTCAAATCTCCACGCCGCAGCTCGAGGCGGCGATTCGCAAGAAGGGTTACGTCACCGGCGTCAAAGCGCAGTCGTTCGTCGACAAGCAGACCGGCGCGAAAGATCTTGGCTTCGGCCTCGACATCGCCGACTGGATCATGGAACCGGGCAGCGATGAAGCGTACCGCGAGCAGCTCGTCAGTGAGATGGTCTACAAGTTCGGCAACGAGTACCACGGGAAGACGCCGAAGCGGAGCATCGAGGGACCGCAAATCTGCACTCAGGCCAAGGAACTCAAGCCCGAGATCATTCGCGGCAAAGACTTCGTCGCGATCAAGCAGACGTTCCAATACACGACGGCCGCGCCGGGGAAGAAGACCGGCTCCAAATGGACTCAACTGCTGGTCTTTCCCGTGGGGCAGCGGTACTTCGTCTCCATGCAGCGGATCGACGCCGTCAACAGCAGCGACGCGATGTTCCTGCGGATCGACATGCCGGGCCACATCAAGCACAAGAACGGAGACAGCTTCAGCGAGGTCTATCTCAGCTATCACGGCAGCGATCGGGGACTCATTCCGTCGAAGGAGTTTCTGACGAACTTCGCGCCCGACGAACGGTTCAACTACCGCCGCGATCGCGACAAGGTTCCCGAGCGGATGATCCGCGGCTACCACATTCGCAATGCCGAGACCGGACAGGCCGGACCGTGGCTGGCGGGGATGACGCTCGATCCGAACGTGGTCTCGGAGGCCTGGTGTCATCAGCGCGGCTATGTCTGCCTGATCGAGGAGTTCGGCGAACGGCCGATCAAGGTGGGCGAGTCGTTCAGCGCGGCGTTCATCGTCGGTTTCTTCGACAGCCCCGATGAGATGCACGCGGTCTATGACCGGCACAAGGGACACACGGGCCTGTCGGTGACGACGGATGGTTGGAAGCTGGTCAAATGAAGCCGGGCTCACCGTGAACCGAAAGCGCCCGTCTGTCTGGAGTGCTTTTCGCGCAGCGGCGAACTCAAAACGGTGGTTCGATGGCGCGGCGGGCGCCGGTGCGGAGAAATGGTCATGTGGGGAGAGGTCAAGCCCGATTTCGAAGTGGGCCAAGTCCAGGACGCGGTCGATGACTTCGATCGCTGGGCGGCGGCGGCCGACGATGCCGAATGGACCGTACGGCAGTTGCCGCGCGCCCGGATGACGTTGGAGGGAGTGCTCGGTCTGGTGGCCGCGTTCTTCATTGGGCTGCCGGCTCCGTTCGGGGCCGGCATCGCAGTCGGCAGCCTGATGCCCAGGCAATTCCGTTGGCTGGGAGTGGTCGCGTTTTTCCTGGCGGGATATTTGTCGGCACTCGTGGTCCGCCTGGCGGCTCGTTCCGTCGAGGGGGATCGGGAATCAGATCGTTCGACAGGAAAGTTGGTCGCGACTTCGCATTCGATCAACGCCGCGCTGGTGCCGGTTCACGAAGCTCGCGAACCGCTGGTCGTTCCGCTGGCGATTGCGATGGCGATTCGGCTGCCTCACTGGAACGGGCTGATTCGTCCCCTCGTCGCGGTCTGGTGGCTGTCACACTTTGCCGCCGCGGCGTTTCTCGGGCACGTGGTGGCGTCGATCGCCGCGCGGGGGTTGAACAATGTCGGCTGGATGCTGTCGGTGCCGCTCACACTGCTGGCCACGTTTGCGTTTCTGTTCGCCGGCAATCTCTATTTGATGCTGGCGGTCGCCGCGTGCGTGAGAATGCCCGGCGTGTGGCTGATCGTCTGGCGACACCGCTTCTTCGTGGATCTGGTTCTCGCCGCCGTCCTGCTGTTCGCGGGAACCTGATGCACGGCGAGTACGACGAGCCGGCGGACTACGCCGCACGGCGGCTGCGGCGGTAGTACTTCGTCACGGCGGTGCCGGGGTTTCCCGTCACCTTGCCATCGACCGCCTCGACCACATACGAATTGGACAGCACGCGGAAGAACAGCAGCAGGATGAAGGCTCCGCCCGTTCCCGCCGCGAAGCCGATCGGACTGATGGGTGTGATCTTGAAGCTGGTGTCGAACAGCAGCACGATGCCGCAACCGATCAGACTTCCGGCGATGCCCATCATCAGGGTGCCGACCGCGCCCCCCGGATCGCGTCCGGGCATGATGGCCTTCGCGGTCAGACCGACCAGCGTGCCGAAGCCGACCCACATCAACAGTTCATGGGCGGCGTGTTCGAGGATTTGTGCCATGTGAGGATCGGCCATGATGCGTCTCGCAAAACCAGCGGGATGTTGTTGAGCGGCAAACTTCGCCGCAGTCTGTGTCCGACCGATGGTCGCTCGGACATTGCACCCAACGGATCGGACGGGCACGACCGGTGAGGCTAGAAACGTCGGCAGTCTCGGCAGGGTCGAGGCCACTCGGCCCAGTCTGCCAGGCACGTCAGCGAGTCCCCGCTCAAAATCCCGTCGCGTCGCCGGAACACGGCCCACCGACAGCAGGTGCGGCCGATTCGATGCAGGTACCGAACCGGCCTTCTCGATTGAGACCTCGGTTTCTACGATGCCGACGCATTTTTTTTTCAGAGGGACCAGATCCGAATGCCGCTCGACGACGACCGACTTCAGCCACGCTCGGGGAATGAACGGCTGCGACTGTTTGGCGTACCGCTGCTGATGCTCATGGCCGCGGGGGCTTCGTTGAGCATCGACATCCGCGTGGCGTCGCATTTCAAACAGGTCACCTATCCCAAACTGGTTGTCGAGTTGCTGGATAATGCCGAACCGTTCGGGCATGGCATGGGGGCCGGCACGGTCATCGTGGCGGTGGTGTTGCTCGATCCCAAGAAGCGATCCCGGATGGGATGGCTGGTGGGCGGATCGTTCGGAGCTGGTGCTCTGGCCAATGCGGTGAAGATGCTTGTGGCGCGAGCCCGTCCCCGCGCGTTTGATCTGCTCAACGGAGACGTGTGGGATACGTTTGGCGGATGGCTACCAAGCGAACGGAGCACGGGCCTGCAGAGTTTCCCGTCGTCTCACACGGTAACGGCGGTTGGCCTGGCGGTGGTACTCGCGGCGTGGTATCCGCGCGGGCGGTGGTTGTTCGCCACGCTCGCGATGCTCGTCGGGATGAATCGGCTGCAGTGTCTGGCTCATTTTCCGAGCGACGTCTTCACCGGTGCCGCGCTCGGTTGGTTGGTCGGTTCGTGCTGCGTCCTGGGAGACCGGCGCGGGGCGTCGCGAGCCGCTCACGCCGATGAAGCCTCGGGTTGAACGTAGGCCCACGCTTCAAACGGGCCGCTGACTGTCGTGACGATGACTCGCTTCCGTTCGTAGTCGCGGCCGACGAGTTCTCCCGGCGGTAACTCTTCCAACTCATCGCATCCGGCGAGCGTCGCCTCGTATTCGTCGTCCGCAAGAAAATAGAGTTCGCCTTCGACAACGCCTCCCTCCTGTCGGGCAATCATCAGCGGATGCAGCCTCACATATCCGTGCAAACTTGCGGCCAGCATCTGTTCGTAGTGGCCGTCGAGATAATGGTGATTCTCGTGCCCGAGGCGGAGCGTTCCGAACACGAACAGCGGCAGACGATCAGCATCACTGGCGGGTGGCATGGCTCTTCTCTGTCGCTGATGAGGTATGAGCGATGAAGGATCATGGATGACGAGGGAACGAGGTACGGCATGCAGGCTGACCGACTCTGGACTTTCATCCTTCATCCCTCATCCTTCATCCTTCATCCCTAATCGCTGCTCAGATCGTCATCGCGGTGAAGCCGCCGTCGACGAGCAGGTTGTGACCGGTCAGGAAGCTGCCCGCTTTGGGGGACGCGAGCAACAAGATGCCGCCCGCCAACTCTTCCGGTGTGCCGAAGCGGGCCATCGGCGTGTGGCGCATCACGCTTTCGACGCGATCGGGTGTGAGCACCTTCTTGTTTTGCTCGGCCGGGAAGAAGCCGGGCGACAGCGCGTTGACGCGGATTCCTTTCGTCCCCCATTCGCGGGCGAGGTTCTGCGTCAGGCTGAGGACCGCCGCCTTCGAGAGTGAATACGTGAAGACCCGCGACAGCGGCGGACCGGCACTCACCGACGCGATGTTGATGATCGAGCCCTTGGTCCCGCGCTCCAGCATGTACTTCCCCACGACCTGACACGCCAGTCGCACGCCGCGCAGGTTGACGTTCAGGATTCGTTCCCACTCCTCCTCGCCGATGTCGAGGAATGGCGTCGGCGAGTTGACCCCCGCGCCGTTGATGAGGACGTGTGCCTCGCGGCCGTGGTCCTTGAGATGGGCCACGAGGGCGTCGAGGTCCGCTCGCGAAGTTGCCTCGCACCGGAAGTACTCGGCCGAACCACCGCGATCCTGGATCGAGGCGACTCGCGCGTGACCGTGCTCGTCGTTGCGGCCGACGACCAGCACGTGCGCCCCCGCGCCAGCCAGGGCCTCGCAGAACGAGCCGCCCAGAGTTCCCGTCCCTCCCACCACAATGGCCGTCAGTCCGTCGAGGCCGAACAAATCCTGCAAGTACTCAGCGGACGACATCGCAGCGGGTTCCTCGGTGCTTTGTAGGATGGGCACTCCTGCCCGTCCTCTTCTGTGTTGCGAAGGCCGGACGGGCAGGAGTGCCCATCCTACAAGTCAGCCGATGAATTCGAGTTCGACCGGCCGGGGAATGATGTTCGCCTCGTAGGCCCTTCGCAAGAGCAGGGCGACCGCCTCGCGGCCCCGCTCGCCAAAATCGAGCGTCCAGTCGTTGACGTACATCCCGACGAACTTGTCCGCCTGACTGCGATCCAGGTCACGGCCGAACTGCAGCGCATAGGCGAGAGCCTCGGCCCGATGATCGAGGGCATATTGAATGCTCTGTTTCAGCAGTGCCGTCACCTCGTCCATCGCCTTGCGGCCGAGGTCGCGTCGGATGGCATTGCCTCCCAGCGGCAGGGGCAATCCCGTGTCCTGCATCCACCATTTTCCCAGGTCCACGATCAGACTCAGTCCGTCGTTCTGATACGTGAGCTGCCCCTCGTGAATGATGAGACCCGCATCGACCTTCCCGGCCTTGGTCACGGCGAGAATCTCGTCGAACGGATAGACCACGGGAGTGAAGTCGTCTCCCAGCGCGAGCCGCAGTGCCAGGAAGGCGGTCGTCAGCTTGCCCGGCACGGCGATCGTCTTCCCTCGAAAGTCGTTCAGGCTTCCCGGCTGCCGGGCCACGACCATCGGGCCGTAGTTGTCCCCCATGCTGCACCCGCACGAGCAGAGGGCATACTTGTCGGTCATGTAGGCGTAACCGTGCAGGCTGACCGCCGTCAGCTCCAGTTCACCCTTCAACGCCCGGTCGTTCAGGGTCTGAATATCCTGAAGCTGGTGAGTGAACCGGTACTCGCCCGTGGGAATTTTGTCGTTCGCCAGGGCATGAAACATGAAGGCATCGTCGGGGTCGGGGCTGTGGCCAACGCGGATGAGCATGGGTGGGGTCGAGGGGTGGAGGTGGGAGGGTGTTTGGGGGTGCCCCCGCGGGGAAAAATGGGG
>JANODP010000414.1:0-7006 GCA_031412755.1 Schlesneria sp.
TTTTCGTGCGGCTGGCTGCCCCCGACAGCGGTAATGGAGTTGGCGGCCATCGGCACCGTCGCCGTACCTGTCTTGTAAATCTTCACCACGTTCGACGAACCCGCCATAAAACCGACGGGGGTCGGTTGAGTTCCCGCATCGATTGAGGCGAGGTACGGATGCGAGTGCGCCGGAATCTGGTTTATGTTCAGCGTCACCGTCTCCACACCTCCCGATTGCCCCTGGATGGATCCACTTCCCTGGTGCAGGGGGATGCGTCCGCGCAGGTCCGGTAACGCGAACGTCTCTTGTCCGTCGCCTCCGTACGTCGTTCCAATCAAAGTGAACAACGTATCGTTTTCGGAAATGGGCAGCAGTTGCCCCTCGCAAAACATCCAACCGGCCGGGGCGAAATTGCCCGCAAAAATCCGGATCTCTCCGACATATGGTTGTGCCATGGAATGCGCTCCTTAGTTCGGGCTTGGGAAAATGCCCTGGAGGGCGATACAGAAGTTCAAAACCAGGTAAGGCTGCATGTTCTCGTGAGGCTGGCTGCCGCCCACCGTGCCAACCGTTCCCGGGTCCAACGTCGTCAAGTTGGCGGCACCGGTGTACTGGTTGCTAACGCTCCCCAGCACGAGTCCACCGGGCACGACATTATCACCATTATTGCCCGTGGCCATGGCATTGTGGGTGTGCGTCGGCATTTCGGTCATCGTCAGCGTATGCGCCGGTTGGCCGCCTCTCTGGCCGAGCACGAACCCGTTGCCCACGTGTAACTGTGAATTACCCCGCAGGTCCGGCAAGGCAAAATTCGTCTGACCATTCCCTCCATACGTAGTCCCCAGCAACGCAAACAACGCCTGGTTCTGGTTGATAAGCAGCAACTGCCCGTTGCACTGAGCCCAGCCCCTCGGTGCATAGCTGAAGCTCATGATCCGTATTTCGCTCAAAAACGGTTCCGCCATGTGGCTCTCCTCAAAAGAGTAAGAAGTGTCGAACTTGTCACGACTCCAGACATCATCCGCAGATTGATTGTCCTCCTCATGTGATACCAAGAGAATTGTTGATCCGCCGGATGCAGGATCGCCTGTCTTCGCAGGCGATCCGACCCTGGTATTTCAAACGGCATTGAACGATGGTTGACTCGCCCCACCGCGAGCGGAAGACACACCTCGCGGTATCTGATCTTCTCGGCGAATCAGCACGAACGGCCATGATGACTGGATTCCAACTCCAACGGCAATTTGCAGTGAAAGTGGGGTCGGCAAAATACCGACCTCACTACCCGAGTTGCAATCGACCCACGGTCATATTCGCGAAAAATTTTCAGTCGATGCCAATACCGTTCGAGCGATGTCAGCAGACGCCTTGAAGCGACTCTGGCAGAACTGACCAACGCGTCCCGGCAACTGCACAATCTGTGAAGGATTTTCAGGGTGGATTGAAGCATTATCAGGGAGCACGCGAGTGACGCCTCTACCTCCAGCCACCCGTCTCCTAAACCGGCCGTTCCATCAGGTCGTAGACGCCGACTTCGCCGATCGGACGAAAACCGAGTCGCTCGTAGAGCCGCATCGCCGGGTTGTGCTTTTCGACGTGGATTGTGAGTGGCTTTCGCGCAGCGGCGGATTCTTCAATCAACGATTGCAGGATCGAGCCGCCGATCCCCTGCCCGCGAAACGGCGGCAACAGCGTGATGTCGACGATCCGGATTTCCTTCTCCCACCGATCCACATACAACCGGCCGGCCGGCTGTTCGTCGACCAGAATGATCTGGAACTGTGCCGTCAGATAATGCTTCTCGTAGTGAACGGACTGCGCGTGGAACTGCATCCGCAGGAACTCCTCCTTCCGGTCATCACTCCAATTGACGACCGACAACTCCTCGGTGCGCGTGCTGGCGTAGCAGCGATACAGCGTTTCGCGATCGTCATCGACGATCGGCCGGAGGCGTATGTTTGCAGTCATGTGTGAGTCCTCAACATCAATCGCAACACTCAAATCGAGAATGGGAAAATGGGTCTCGCGCCGATGCGGTTCAACGCCACCGTCGATCCCCTCGTGCCCGCCGGCGCCGCCACGCTCGGCCACTGAATTCGCGAGAATCAGTTGAAGATCGCCTGATACAACATGTGCTGCCGGGACTTCTTGTCCCGACCGATCGGTACCAGAAAGAGTTGCAGGCTCCCCAATTCTGCATGACCGATGTCATAGCAGGCCTGCTGGGCGACGGGAGTGAGCGGACCGCGGAAGATCAACGAAAACGGTTGAGCACGAATCGACGGATCGCGAAGGCGATCATCGACGGTCAGATCTTCGACCTCATCCAGCGTCAGGTCCAGCGCCGGCTGTCCGTTGAGCATGATCTGAAACGTGCTGCCGACGTGTGGCTCAAACAACGGTAAAGTGCAGTCTTGCATCCCAAACTTCCGAGTTGAAACAACGTGCGAGCGACAATTCGGAACCCCGTGTCGCCGGATTCAGTCGCGACAGATCATTGATCGAATCGACCCGGCGAAGCAAGTCAGGGCCGCAGGTCGAGTCTTCAGAGACTGATTTGTCCTCGCAGTGTTCCGGTGATGTTCAAGTCTGGAGGCCGAGTTCTCGATGCTGGGCCTGGGACGATGCGGTGTACCGCTGAAAGGCAGCCTCATCGCGGATGCAACTCACCGCCTGGAAGACCATGCCAAAGCTGCGACGCTGACGGGTGGTCGATTGGTTGGCATCGGCGCGGTGGATCGTGTTGCCGTGATGAATCAGGACGTCGCCTGGCCGGGCCGGAACGGGGGTTTCCTGCGCGCGGTCCGCCTCACCGTAATCCGCAATCCCCTGCGAGAAGCCGAGCGTTCTGGTGCGGTTGTGCGGTCGCAGCCCCCGCAAGTGGGAGCCCTTCACGTAGCGCAGGCAGCCGTTCTCATCATCGACCGGGTCGAGGGCCAGCCACATGGTCAGCACCTTCGGCGGCGTCAGGCAGAAGTAGTAATTGTCCTGATGCGGCGGCGTGGCGTGCTGCGTGTTGGGGGGCTTGTTGAACCACTCGGCCCCGTGAACCAGGACCGGTTCTTCCAGCAGCGATTCGGCCGCCGCCACCCACAGCGGATGCCGCAGGTACTCGGCAAAGAACGGATCCTGCTGGATGCGATTCAACTGCTTGAGCGTCTCGGGACGGGACTTGTCCTCGTAGAACGCATCGCCGTCCGGCAGCGTCGGGACAACGTCGCGGACGTAGCGATCGAGGTTGTCCTTCAAGCGGCCCAGTTCGTCGGGCGGAAGAAAGCCTCGAATGACGACGAAGCCATCGGCGTCGTAGGTCTCGTTCAAAGTGGAGAAGTTCATGGCAGTGCGGGCTTTCGTCCTTGGTCGTTGGCGTTCTGTCGTGCCGCCGAAGAGGCCGGGGTCTCAGCCGGTCCTGTTCGGTGGCCACCGCGACGGAGTGATGACCGACTCGGGAAGTTCCGTGTTCACCTCGTCGATGATGTCGAGCAAGTCGGCCGGCAGCGGGCCCCGGTCGAAGATCGCCAGATTGTCTCGAACTTGCGCCACCGTCTCAACGCCCGTGATCACGCACGTCAGGCCGGCCTGCGACAACATGTAACGCAGCGCGAGTTCGGCGAGGTTCATGCCGGACTCGGCCGCGATCGCCTCCAATTTGCGGCGCACCGGGATGACTTCCCGCAATCCCGGCGGGATGTCCTGCTCGGGCATGACGAGCAGGCCCTGCAAGTAGACGCTGCGGAGGCAGACCGCCACGCCGAGCGACGCCGCGACCTGGAAGAGGCCGCTGCGCTGATGCCGCCGGTCGAGGACATTGCCGGGAAGTTGCAGGGCCGACATGTTTCCGCTGGCCACAAACTCCGCCGCCGGTCCGGGGCGGTTGTCGCACGAGACGCCGACATGCCGCAGCCAACCTTTCGCTTGAAGTTCATCGAGCACGTGGCGGTGGACGGCGTCCGACTCGCGATGAAACAGCACGACGGGGAGGCAATCGAGTTGCAGCCGCCGGCGCGACTCGGCGACCGATTGCTCGATCGCGCGCGAGGCCGAAGCGGCACCGGACAACTCGGCGGGACTGAGCGGGCGGACTTTTGTCATGACCACGACTTGATCGACAACGCCCAACTCGTGTAGCGCCCGGCCGAGCACCTCTTCACTCGTTCCATAAGCGGCGGCCGTGTCGAAGCAGTTCACGCCCCCTTCAACCGCCGCGGCCACGATGGCCAGGACGTCGTGGTACTCGGGCTGCCCCGTGCGATTGGCCACGCCGTAGGGCATGCCGAACTGCACCGTTCCCAGCATCAGCCGCGAGAGTCGATAGTTGTTCCAGGTCGAAGTGATCATGAGTTGTCAGCGATGGACGAAATCGAACTCAGGACAGTTTGCCTGATGCCTCGATCGGCCAGACATCGACGACCAGGCCGTTTTCGTGGACGACCAGTTCGCGGTAGAGGTTGCAGGTTGTGCAGGCGTGACTTGGGATCAGATGCAGCACCTGACCGATGCGCCAGTCCGGCACGTTCTGGAAGACGGCATGCTCCTCGGCACCGAAGGTCGGGATCTCGACATCGGGGAAGTCACGAAGCGAGGGGACTCCGAACTCGCTGCCGACCCCTTTGACTCCCACATCGAGCACCGCCTTGCTCGGGGTCGGACGGCTGATCACGCGAACAAGAATGGACAACGCGATGTCGAACTCGGGCGCGAGGCGATGGTACTGGCGATCCATCGTGGCATACGTCCCCGCCTGCACTTCATCGACTCCCTCCAGCGTCCCCGTGCTGTCGTAGGTCGCGCTGGAACATCCGCTGATGCAACCGACGGGGAGTCCCGCCGTCTCAATCATTCGGCGAGTCTCGACCGCCCGCTGCATGGCGGCTCGCGAACGGTTCCGCCGTTCTTCGCGATCGAGCACGTTGACGAGATGCCCCTCATACGCCTGCAACCCGGCGAAGCGAACTCCGGGCAGGTCGGTCAACCGGCGAGCCAGTTCGAGAGCCGGAGCACCGGCTGCGACTCCGCACCGCCCCATTCCAATATCGACTTCCACCAGCAGGTGGACGGTGGAGCCGACGGCCACCGCAGCACGGGAGATCGCCGAGGCCTGGTCGATGTGATCGACGGCCACTCCGACCTGCGCCCGCTTGGCGAGTTGTACAAGTCGCGAGGTCTTCGGCTCACCAACAACCTGGTTGGCGATCAGCACGTTGCCGACGCCGTGATCGACGAGGATCTCAGCCTCGCCCAACTTCGCGCACGTGATGCCGATGGCCGATCCGGTGGCGAGCTGCCGTTTGGCGAGCGTCGCGCACTTGTGATTCTTGAAATGCGGGCGGAGCTTGGCGGGGCGGTCTCGAAAGTACGCCGCCATCTGCGCGAGATTGCGGTCCGACGCGGCGCGGTCGAGCAGCAGCGTTGGCGTATCGAGGTCGTCGACCGGCCGACCGATGCGCGGGTCCGATTGAGGTTGAGGGGCTACTCCGGCCATGCCGACTTCTCCGTTGCCAGGGAATAGATCACGGCCTTCGAGCTGCAGTACTCGTGAACCGCTTCGTCGAAACCGAGCTCGGCCCCGATGCCGCTGAGCTTGTAACCAAACACCGGGACGTTCGGGCGCAGAGCTCCGCCGCCATTGATGGCCACGCGACCGGCCTTCAACCGCCGCGCGATTCGCAACGCCCGCGTGCCGTCCGACGTCCAAAGGTTCGCCATCAGTCCGAAGTCGCAGTCGTTGGCGAGGCGGATTGCGTCCTCTTCGTCTCGATAGATCAGCACGCTGAGGACGGGACCGAAGACTTCCTCGCGCGCGATGCTCATCGAAGACGTGACACGATCGAAGATGGTCGGCGGATAGAAGCAGTTGTTCGCTGCGGTTGAGAGCGGGCCGGTCAGCACGCAGCGGGCGCCCTCGTGCTTCGCCCGCTCGACAAAGCGATTGACCGTCGCGAGATGCTGCGGCGTCGCGAGGCAGCCGAGATGATTGTTCGTGTCGGTTGGGTCTCCCTGCCGGAGTGTCCGGACCTTGGCGACGATCCGTTCGAGCAGTTCATCGTGCTGATGTTCGTGGACCAGCAGCCGCGAGCCGGCCACGCAGACTTGGCCGAGGTTGTAGTAGACGCTCGTGATGACGCCGTTCACGACGTTATCGAGCGGCGCGTCCGGAAAGACGATGCTTGGCGTCTTGCCTCCCAACTCGAGCAGCACTCCCTTCATCCCGACCTTCGCCGCTTCCAGCATCTGCAGGCCGGTCTGATGCCGTCCTGTGAACGTGATCTTGTCGACTCCTGGATGCCGCACGAGTGCCGTCCCGGTCTCGGCCCCCGTGCCATGCACGACGTTCAGCACGCCGGGAGGAAAGCCGATTTCGTGAGCCAACTCCGCCAGCATCAGGGCCGACAAGGGTGAAACCTCGGATGGCTTCAGCACGACCGTGTTGCCGCACGCCAGGATCGGAGCCAGTTTGATGGCGGCGTTCGTCAGCGGAAAATTCCAGGGGACGATGGCCGCAATGACGCCCATCGGTTCGCGAAACTGCATCGTGACGTTGTCGGGCAGCGTGCCATAACACTTCCCCGAAATCTTGTCGGAAAGACCCGCGTAACTCTCGAACAGGTCCGCGGCGCAGGGCGCGTCAAAACTGCGGGTGTCTCGAATCGGCTTGCCGACGTTGAGCGTATCGGTCATCGCGAAGTCTTCGAGCTTCGCCCGAATCCGCTCCGCCAGTTGACGCAGCATCCGACCACGGACAAGCGGATCCAACCGGGGCCACGGCCCGTCATCGAACGCGCGGCGAGCCGCCTTCACGGCGCGATCGACGTCCTCCGCGTCGGCGATCGCGACGTCAGCCAGCACGGTTCCCGTTGCGGGGTTCGTCACGGTCCACGTGCGACGAGCCGTGCCATCGACCCAGGCTCCATCAATGTAAAGTTGGCTGGGCCACTCCAAACCAGACATCCGGATCACTCCGCGAGGAACGCAACATTGCTCATGGCGTGCGAGGCCGACGAATCGGTAGCGGGTCAGATTGAGT
>JANODP010000415.1:0-22217 GCA_031412755.1 Schlesneria sp.
GGGGGCTCACGCCACCCCGCTCCGAAAATGACAAGAGGGCTAACGCCCAAGAGTGCGAGGGGCGGGGGGACAGGAAGCATCACTTGAGGAACCGCACGCGTTCCATGTCGGGCAGGCGCAGGTGCATCTCGCGGTCGCCGATGCGCAGGCGGCCCGGCTTGGAGGGGAGATGGACGAGGAACGGTTTTCCCAGCAGCAGCGAACGATGAACGGGAGCTTCATCCCAGCGGCGGCTGTCGTGGGAGAGCGGGCTGTTGTCGCCGAGCATGAAGAAGTCGTCGTCGCCCAGTGGGTGCGGCCGGTTCACGCCGTGGCGGGCGCGCGACGAGGTGTAATAGACGTCGCGATAGAGCTTCAGTTGATCGACTCGCACGTCGAGGCCGCGCGCTCCGAAACGGACGGCGCTGCGCGGCGCAGGCGTTCCTGCGGGAGTCTCGAACGGCCACGGTTCCATCAGGGTCTGGCCGTTGACGGCGACGAGAACCTGCTTGTCGAACAGCGAGACCTCGATGTTCGCCGCGTCTTTGTCGAGCGACTTCGGCCAGTCGCCCGTGGCCACGGGTTCCTCGCCGTCTCCCGCGAACAGGCGGACCTCGCGGCGGCTGGCATCGAACACCACCGTGAAGTTTTGCGAACCGTCCGTCTGTTGAATCGCGAACTCACCCGCGCCGCTCTCCCACTGCACCCGCGCCGACAGCATCACATCGCGCACGGGATTGGGGACCACTCCCCCCTCGTTGGGGTTGTAGCCGCAGTTGTCGATCAACGGTGCGACATGAGAGGCTGCGAACAGCTCGCCGATCGCGGTGCGAAACGGTCCGTCGTCCGTGAGGTCCGTAATGCGCCGCGCGAGTTCTTCGGGAAGCGCCCCGGTGCAACTGAGCGTCGCGTGCCTGGGGTCGAAGCGCAGCCCGGCGGGCGGAACGGATGAGGGCTGAACTTCCTCGGGCCAGTGCGCCAGCGGGACCGATGTTTCGTGCAAACCGCCCGTGCGAATCCAATGGAGGTACTCAACCCAGTGAAACGGTTCGCGATCGGGGCGGCGTTCGTTGCCCTGACGCAGCACGAATCCGCCGCCCGCCGCCTGCCAGCCGGTGGATTGGGAGGATTCGCTCACGTCGATGGCCTCGGCGGCCACCGGTTGCCAGTGGGCCTGAAAGCCGGGATCGCTGTTCGGCTGATGATCGTGATCGTGGACGAGGATCCGCATCGCCCGCTGGCGATCGAACGGCTTGCGCGCCAGTTGGCCATCGATGACGACATCGCCATCGCTCAATTGGACCTTCTCACCCGGCAGCCCGACCACCCGCTTGACGTAGGCTTCCGTCGGCTTGGCCGGGTTGCGAAAGACGACGATCTCCCACCGCTGTGGCGAGCGATACAGATAGGCCTGCTTGTTGACCAGCAGTTGATCGCCCTGATTGCGCGGCACCTCGCTGAGGTCGATCGACTTCTGTCCGCAGTTGGGACAGACGGCGCGAGCCCTGTCGCGGGCGAGGTCTTCCGCGTTCGCGACGTCATCGGTGTCGTAGGCGACTCCAAACGGAAACGTCGCGCCGCACGTGGGACATTCGACCCGCTTGTGGAACCCCAGCAGGCAGGGAGCCATCGAACCGGTCGAGATGATGTAACCTTCGGCCGCGAACGTGCGAAAGAGAAGCACAGCGACGAACAGCGAGATGAACGACTCGAACAACGACCGCAGCGCGCCGCGCTGATCCGGATCGAAGCGCGGGCCGCGCTCCGGAGACGACTCCGTCGCGCGTGAGGTCGGTCTGGTGTCCGTCGAAGCCAAAGTCGAAGCCATCTCGCCCGCCGTGGATTTTGTGAGACAAACAGGCCCGTTCGCCGAATCCGCCAGACACGCGCCACACAGGCATGCGGCGATGATCATCACCGTCACGCAGCGTGCCCTCAACGGCGGGCGATTCTAGCGGAACGCGCGCGAAGCGGGGAATACCATCGCCGCCGCATCGCCGGGCACCGATGGCACAAGAGTAGGTAGCTGAATCCGCAAGAATTCAGTGAGCTGGAGAACTCTGGACTCTCGCGAGTTCAGCGACGGCCTACTTTCCTCGGCGGATCCACCTTGTTGCGAGTTCACAGCCGCCCGGTCTTTCGTTTCCGGGTTTCCGCCTGCGGCAAGATCTGTCATTGATGCTTCTCGAAGGGTGGCTGGTCCCCCTCCGCAAGAGGGGGGCACGGGGAGGAAGAGTGGTGTCGTCGCGACGGGCGGTTGTACTTTGGTGTGACAAGGCGCCTATAATCTCCCCACCGCTGAACAGTCCCACCCCCAGTGACCGCCCGCCGATCCAAACTTCCAGTCATTCTTTCGCGAAGGCCACGTGCGCCCGTGCCAACGTCACCCCGAACTCCGTCGATTGTTGCCCGCGCTGCGAGTGGTTTGCTGCTCGCGGGCGTGACTCTGCTGTGCGGCTGCGAGCGGCAGGAGCAAGTCGCCTCGTACACCGTGCCGCGCCACGAATCCTTGCAAACGCCGGAGTTTCTCGCCGAAACGGCCAAACGAAAAGCGCAGCCCGCGCGCATGCTGGCGGCCATCGTGCCGCATGGCTCCGAGTTGTGGTTCTTCAAGTTGCAGGGACCGCCCGACGACGTGGCCGCACGCGACGGTGAGTTCCATGAGTTCCTCAAGTCGGTGCGGTTCACGAACGGCACGACAATCGAGTGGACGCTTCCCGCGACCTGGAAGGAGACGCCGGGCAACGCGAATCGGTATGCGACGCTCGTGTTGAGCGAACAGCCGCCGCTGGAAGTGACCGTCACGGTCCTCGCTGCCGGTGGAGACCGAACCGAGCAACTGCTGAACAACATCAACCGCTGGCGCAATCAACTCGATCTGCCGTTCATTGATGCCGACGACCTGCCGACTCGGACCGAGACGATCAAGGCGGGCGAATTGACCATCACTGCGATCAACATCGTGGGGAAGGCCGCTCCAAAACCGGCAATGGGCGGGATGATGCCGCCGATGATGGAACAGTCCGACGCGCGCGACGAGGCGGCGGCCAAACGATCGGGTGCCGAGGCCAAAGACTCGGGCTTGAAGTACGACCAGCCGGAGGGTTGGGTGGTGGCGCCGACGAAACAATTCCAGCGCGCCCGGTTCACCGTCAGTGAAGGTAAGCAGACTGCCGAGATCTCGGTCTCGCGCGCGGGAGGCGGCCGGGATGCGAACATCAACCGCTGGCGAGGCCAACTCGGCCTGACCCCGCGATCGGGCGAGTTACTGGAGCACACCGGTAAGCCGTTTCAAGTCGACTCCAAGCGCGGCGAGTTGATCGAAATCGTGGCTGGCGACAAGGCACTCGTCGTCGTGGCGATTCCCGACGGCGACCAGGCGTGGTTTATCAAGCTGTCGGGGCACGCGGCGCTGGCGGCGAAAGAACGATCGAGGTTTGAGGCATTTGCGAAATCGTTGAAGCTGGAATGACAGAAGAACGGGACTGAGGCGAGTGAGGGGACCAATGAAACCGGTCAGAGGTCCATCAGTCCCATTCATCCCATCAGTTCCGTTCTTCGCCACAGCCGATTGATCCCCCCGACGAACAAGCGAGGCACCACATGGCCATCGACATTCAAACGACTGAATTGGGTTCCGCCGACGGCCGACCACAACCGACCGCAGCTGAGTTCTCGCTGTGGGAGGGGGTCAAGACCGTCCTCGCGCCGGTCGCTTCGTTGAAATTGACCGTCGTTTTGTTTGCCCTGTCGATCGTGCTGATCTTCGTCGGGACACTGGCACAGGTGGACAAGGACATCTGGGAGGTGATCGGTCTGTACTTCCGCTGCTGGTTCGCGTCGGTGCCATTCCAGGTGTTTGCTCCTCCCTCGTTCGTCGTGTCGCGCGACATCCTCGACGCTCAGGATGTGGTCATCGATACGACGTACTCTTTCATGGGTCTCATTCCGCTCGGACATTGGAAGGCCGACAACATTCCCGGCAGCTTCTGGTTCCCCGGTGGCAAGCTGATCGGACTGTTGCTCGCGGCGAATCTGCTCTCGGCCCATTTGATCCGATTCAAGGGAGAGGCGCGCGGCGCGAAGCTGCTCGGCGGACTGGCGGCCATCGCGGTCGGGTGCGTGGCGACGTGGATCGTGATCGTGGCGGGAGGCAACGCGAAGGGGATGCAGGCCGAGCCACTCATTCCTTATCACACGCTGTGGGTCGGGTTCGAGGGCTTGCTGGCGCTGCTGGCGTTGGCGGCGGCCTACGGGACCGCGCAACAGTGGTCGCAACCTCTGGCGGAAACTCAACAGGTCAAGGGCTGGTTCGTGCGCGGTCTGCTGGCGTTCGCCACGGTCGGGCTGACGGCCTTGGTGGGGTGGCTCTTATGGAGCGGAGCCGCCGCGCGGCCGAGCGATTCGTCGCTGCGCATCCTGTGGCAGTTGACTCAGTCGGCGTTCGCCGGCGTGGCGCTGCTGGCCGGGTGCTGGATCGTGTTTCGCAAGAAGGCGGGCATCGTGCTGCTGCACGCGGGCGTCGGGTTGATGATGTACTACGAACTGCACGTCGCCATGACGGCCGTCGAAACGCAGATGCGGCTCGCAGAGGGTGAGACCTCCAACTTCGTTCACGACATCCGCACGATCGAGCTGGCGGTGATCGACAAGTCGAAACCGGACGAACATTCTGTCGTGGCCATTCCGCGTTCGATGCTCCTCTCGGCGGCACCCCGTTCCGAGGGAGTTGCCGGGAAACCGATCGACGTTCCCGAGTTGCCATTCAAGATCGAGGTGACTCGGTTTCTGCCGAACTCGCATCTGCGATTGGTCTCCGAGCGCGACAAGAATCCGGCGACGGCTGGGCTCGGCACCGAATGGTTTGCCGAATCGAAGAAGAAAGGGGCGGGAGTCGATTCCGACAGCAAGGTCGACGTGGCCACGATGTATGTCACCCTGACTTCACGCGAGGCCGGCCAACCGCTCGGGACGTACCTGGTCAGCATGTGGACGAGCAATGATCCAGATACGGTGCGCGTCGGCGATCGCACGTTTGAACTGACTCTGCGGCCGAAGCGGTACTACAAGGACTACAGGTTCACGTTGAAGGACGTGCGCAAGGAGGACTATCTCGGGACGAGCACGCCGCGCAACTACGCCTCGACGGTCGGGATCGTCGACAAGACGCGAAGCGTTGATGAAGAGAAGACGATCTGGATGAACAACCCGCTGCGGTTCGCCAATGAGACGTTCTATCAAAGCGGCTACGACCGCGACGAACACGGCGTCGAACACACCACGCTGTCGGTCGTCGCGAATTCGGGCTGGATGATGCCGTATGTGTCGTGCGCGTTGGTGGCCATCGGGATGCTGGCGCACTTCCTGCTGCTGCTCGTTCGATTCCTGACGCGCGGCGATGCCCCCGACGTTTCCGCCGCACAGTCGGCCGGCGCAGCGAGCCTCAAGGCAAAACTCGGCATCAAGCCGGCGCAGGCTCCCGTGGTTGCAGCCACGTCATTGGTTGCCCCCGAACCGGCCTCACAATGGCTGTCGGTGGCCGTGGCCGCCGCGCTCGTTGTCGCGGCAGGAGGGTACATTGCGTCGAAGGCGATGCCGCACAAGTCGTCGCCATTCGCGTATGACCTTGCGGCGTTCGGTCGCATTCCCGTCGTGTACCAGGGCCGCGTCAAACCGCTCGAAACAGCGGCGCAATCCGCTCTGCTGGAGATCTCGGGAAAGACCACCGTCAAGCTGGGTCACGAGAAGGATGCGAAAACCATTTCCGCGATCCAGTGGATGCTCGATGTCGTCTCCGAATCCGATGCGGCGGACGAGTACGAGGTCTTTCGCGTCGAGAACCTCGAACTGCACGAGACGATGGGTGTGATAAAGCGCGAAGGGATGCGGTATTCGCGGAATGAACTGCAGCCCCGGTTCAAGCTCACCAGTGAATCGCTCACCGCCTTGAAGGGGGCGGGAGTCCCCAAGTCAACGCTCCAGAAACTGAACGAACTGAAGGACCAGAGACTGAAGAGGGATGCCTTTCGTGACCGGCTCCGCAAGCTGCTCGACGACGAGGAACTCCAGGCGATTGGGCCGATGATCGTGGAATTTGCGGAACAGGACGTGTTCCACAAACAGGTTGAGTTGGCGCGAACACAGGCGAAAAAAGATCGTCGCAGTCTGAGCGTTTACCAGCGCAAGGTGCTGGAACTGAGCGACAAGCTCTCGACCTTCGACAACATCCAGTTCGCATTCGGCCTGCATCGCCGCATTGAAAACAGGTCGCTGGAGGAATTTCGTAAGACGTACCCCATGGCCGTCAAATTTGCGAAAGCCATCGCCGCCGAAGGGCAACCGGTGTTCGCGGTCGGTCCCGTTGAAAAGGATCAGGAGTGGCGGACGCTTTCGGGAGCCTGGTTGGAGGATTTCCCCAAGGTGTATCTCAAACAGAAGGAAGCCGATCGGAGCGTGACCGCCTGGGACGGCATCATCCAAGCCCGCTCGAAGGAGGAGCCGAAGGAGTTCAATCGGGCGGTCGAGGCGTTCCTCGGAAAACTCGAGGCCAAACCGCCTCGCGACGTGAATCCGACGGCCGTGAACTTTGAAACGTTCTTCAACCGCTTCCAGCCGTTTGCCGTGGCCGACCGGTTGTATCTGGTGGCGTTCATCCTCGCGGCGTGCGGGTGGCTCGGCTGGACGCAGGGCTTCAACCGCGCGGCGTTCTGGTTGCAGGTGCTGACGCTCGGGCTGCACACGTTCGCTCTGATCGGCCGCATTTACATCTCGGGCCGTCCGCCGGTGACGAACCTCTATTCGTCCGCCATCTTCGTCGGGTGGGGCTGCGTGGTTCTGGGGCTGGTCCTCGAAATGATCTATCGCATCGGGATCGGCAGCCTGATTTCTTCGGTTGCCGGCTATGCGACGCTGCTGATCGCCGACAGCCTCGGGCGGAGCGGCGACACGTTCACCGTGCTGCAGGCGGTGCTCGACACGCAGTTCTGGCTGGCGACTCACGTGACGTGCATCACGTTTGGATATGCCACGACGTACCTGGCCGGCCTGTTCGGAATCGTCTACGTGCTGCGGGGCCTGTTCACGCCGTCGCTGACCCGCGACATCGCCCGCGACCTGAACCGCATGATCTATGGGACGCTGTGCTTCTCGATCTTCTTCAGCTTCGTGGGAACGGTTCTCGGCGGTTTGTGGGCCGACGATTCGTGGGGCCGCTTCTGGGGCTGGGACCCGAAGGAGAACGGGGCGCTGATCATCGTCCTGTGGAATGCGCTGGCCCTGCACGCGCGGTGGGGCGGCATGGTGAAGGAACGTGGCCTGGCGGTGCTGGCCATTGGCGGGAACATCTTCGTCAGTTGGTCGTGGTGGGGGGTGAACCTGCTCGGCGCGGGCCTGCATGCCTACGCGGATTCCGAAGGGACATCCACGATGCTCGCCTATCTGCTGCTGTTCGCCGTGAGCCAGGTGACGCTGATCGCGATCGGCTCGATCCCGCGGAGGTACTGGCGCAGCTTTCGGGCGTCGTCTTGACCAGCTCTGTTTGAGCGACACGCCGCGAGTCCTCTGTTTACGGATCGCGCACGGGTTGCCGCAACAAATGACCTGTCGAGAGATCGACTCCGTCAGAACAGCCGGTTGTAGCCGTTGAGTGCCGCCACGCGGTACGCCTCGGCCATCGTCGGATAGTTGAACGTGGTGTTGATGAAGTACATCAGCGTGTTGTTCGGTTTGGGCTGCGCCATGATGGCCTGGCCGATGTGAATGATCTCGCTGGCGTTGGCTCCGAAGCAGTGAATGCCCAGGATCTCCATCGTCTCGCGATGGAAGAGCAGCTTGAGCATGCCGGTTGTCTGGCCGGTGATCTGGGCGCGGGCGATGCTCTTGAAGTGAGCGTGGCCGACCTCGTACGGAACCTTGGCCTCCGTCAGTTCGCGTTCGGTCTTGCCGAGCGAGCTGATTTCGGGGCTGGTATAGATACCGGCGGGGATGTCGAGCGACGGAGGTGGCTCGCACTGCGAACCCGCTGCGGTGTCACACAGCAGGTGACTGGCCGCGAATCGACCCTGATTGTACGCGGCACTCGCCAGCGCTGGCGGGCCGATGACGTCGCCGACCGCGTAGATGTGCGGTAGGTTCGTTTGCAGGTTGGCGTTGACGGGGATGTTGCCGCGCTTGTCGGGGACGATGCCAATCGCCTCCAGCCCCAACCCGTCCGAGTTCCCCGTGCGACCGGCCGCCCACAGCAGGACGTCGGTCTTGAGCTGCTTGCCCGACTTGAGATGCAGGACGACGCCGTCGTCCTCCGCCTCGATCCGGTCCATTTCCTCGCGATGCCGGATGATGACGCCGCGTTCCCGCAGGTGATAGCTGAGCGCATCGACGATCTCCTCGTCGAGAAAGTCCATCAGGCGATCGCGGTTGTTGACGAGGTTCACCTTGATTTCGAGGTTGCGGAACATCGAGGCGTACTCGCACCCGATGACCCCCGCGCCGTAGATCGTGATCGACTTCGCATACAGATCGAGGCCCAGGATCGTGTCGCTGTCGAAGATCCGCGGGTGAGAGAAATCGACTTCGGGTGGCCGATACGGACGCGATCCCGTCCCGATGATGACGTACTTCCCGTGCAGGACGCTGCGCGAGCCGTCCGCCTCCACCGATTCAATCGTGTGCGGGTCGAGAAACTTCGCCTGGCCGCGCACGATGGGGATGTCATTCCGGTCGTAAAAGGCGGTCCGCATCTTGACCTGGGCCTCGATCACCGACTTCGCCCGGCGACGCAGTTCCGGGATCATGAAGTTCGCGGTGATGCCGTGCTCGCGGAACAGGATGTTGTTGTTGACCTCGCTCATCTGAAAGATGGCGTACCGCAGCGCCTTGCTCGGGATGGTTCCCTTGTGCGTGCAGTTTCCGCCGACGGCCGGATCGCGTTCGATGACCGCCACCGTCTTGCCGTGCTTGACCGCCTGCATCGCGGCCCCTTCACCGCCGGGGCCGGTCCCAATCACAATCACATCGTATTCGTCGGCCAGATCGGTCATGTCAGTCTGCTGTCTGTCTGTTCCATCGGGAGCGGGCGGGAGGGAGCGAGCTTCGCACGCGGGTTTCATTCGTCATCGACACGGCCGCGCCCCGCGCGGCCGATCACTTCGCCGGTCCTGTGCTCCGACGGAGCGCATCGTTCAGGGCCTCCTCAATCGCCGGATCGAGTGGCTTGGGGTGTTCGCCCTGTCGCGCCGCGTCATGAGCCTGTTCCGCCTGCCTGCGGAGAGCGGCATGATCGGGAGGAGTGCTCAAGCCGGACAGAATCGCCAATCCGGCCCTGCCGTTGGCCTTGCTCCACGAGTCGGTGGACGCGACCAGCGCAGTGAAGATCTCCTCCGCCTGCTTTTGGCGTTTCGTCTTCAGGTAAACCAGGGCGAGGTTGAGTTCCGCACGAATCTTGTCCTTGTCCGTCGCCTCGGGGTAATCCTTCACTTCGATCCAGGCCGCCTCGATGTCGTCCATGGTGACGCCCGGTTTGCCGGCCATGCGCTGCGCTCGAAGAATCTGGCCCGCGACCGTGGTCTGTCGGATGACCTTGGGTTGCGTCGTGACTGGGGTCTGGAACGGATCGGGTGTCCGCATCGCCCAGCCGATTCCGGCCGTGCTCGCCATCACCAGGATGCCGGCTCCGATCATCCACCACATCTGTTGGCGCAGGGGTCGTTCGAGGAACGGTCGCCTGCCGCGCGTCGTCCCCTTGTCCTGACGGAAGACGGCTTCCGACGCCGGGGTCTCCCTGCCGGTCGCCTGACGCAGCAGCGATTTGAGTTCGTTGGCCACCGCCTGCGCATCGGCCGGGCGGTCCTCCTTTTTCTTGGACATCATCCGTTCGATGAGTGCCACCACGCCGGGTGGCACATCGGGACGGACATCCTTCAACGAGGGCGCCGCCTCGTTCAGATGCTTCACCGCCACCGCCAGCGCCGACTCGCCCGTGAACGGGGGCCGACCGGCAAGCATGTGCCAGGCCATGACGCCCATCGAATAAATGTCGCTGCGGGCATCCAGGGTCTTGCCGTTCACCTGCTCGGGACTCATGTAGAGCGGCGTTCCCATTGTGACGCCGACCTGCGTCAGCGCGACCTTCTCGCCCTGCAGCGACAGTTGCGCGAGACCGAAGTCGGCCACCTTCGCTTCACCCTTCTTGTTGAGCAGCACGTTCTCGGGCTTGATGTCGCGATGGACGATGCCGCTGGTCGCGGCCACCTGCAACGCCGCGGCCACCTGCTTCAAAATGTGCAGCGCGATGGGGACCTCCAACGGTCCCTTGCGCACGATGAACTCCTTTAGATTGCGGCCCTGCACGTACTCCTGCGCGATGAAGTGAATGCCGTTTTCCTCGCCGACCATGTAGACCTGAACGATGTTCGGGTGGTTGAGGCTTCCCGCCGCCGTCGCTTCGTGCCGGAACCGCTTCACGTAGCCGGCGTCGGCGACGAAGTCGGGCCGCAGAATTTTGACGGCCACCTGGCGGCGCAGACTCGTCTGCTCGGACAGCCAGACTTCGGCCATGCCCCCCTTGCCGAGTCGCCGCAGCAGATGAAATTCGCCCAGCGTCAGGCCGGTCAAATCGAACGGCATCGACGGCGACGAACCCTCGCCGTTGGTGGGCTTGAAGGTCGAAAGGCCGTTCGTTTTCTGAGACCCTTCCGGGCGATTCGGCTCGGACATCGTCTTCTCCGGACGGGGCAGCACGGTCGGGAATCGTTGGCGATTGGCGTTCAGGCGGCCTCGGTACGTTGGCAGCAGCGGCTAATGTAGCATACGCGCCGAAAATCGTCTGCCACACGAACCGCGCCGGATTGATTGTCAGCGCTGGATTGATAGTCCTCTCTTCCTCCCCTCGCCCCTCCGGGGAGAGGGGCCGGGGGTGAGGGGCAATCCACGAGCGACCACCAATTCCAAACTCCCCCAAGGACCACCCCATGTCCCGCATCGACGACCTCGCCCTGCTCCGCGAGTACACCGACAGCGAAAGCCTCATCAAGCACATGCTGGCCGTCGAGGCCGCCTGCCGCGCGTACGCCCGCAAGTTTGGCGAGGACGAAGAGAAATGGGGGACCGTCGGTCTGCTGCACGACTTCGATTATCAGCGCTGGCCGAATCCGCCCGATCATCCGCTGCAAGGGGCCGCGATTCTGCAGGCCCGCGGCTATCCCGACGATGTGATCTATGCGATCAAATCGCACGCGGACTATCTGACCGATTGCCCGCGCGTGTCATTGCTCGACAAGACGCTCTATGCCTGCGACGAACTGTGCGGCTTCCTGACGGCATGTGCCCTGGTGCGACCGCCCCGGCTGGAGGGACTGACTCCGGCCAGCGTGAAGAAGAAGTTGAAGAACCTCGCCTTCGCCGCCGCGATCCACCGCGAAGACATCACGCGCGGCGCGGCCGATCTGGGAGTCGACCTCGACGAACACATCGCCTTCTGCGTCGCCGCGATGCAGCCGATCGCGGCCGAGTTGGGCCTGCTGCCGACCGCACAGTGATCGACGCCCGTTCCGCCGCGCACGAACTGGAGTGCCTTACCACCGACAGAACTTACAAAAACAGCCCGGCTGCGAGTGGCAGCCGGGCTGTTGTGTATGCCCATCGTGAATCACGCAGCGCGCTGTTCGGCCTCGGGGGCGTCGGCGGAGGGGGCGAAGATCGTGGGCGTCCAACCTTTGAGGTTGGAACCCGGTCCCCCTCGCGGCGGATAGCCGTATTCTCTGAGTTTGCCCGACAGCGTGCGGATGCCGATTTGCAGGGCCTTCGCCGTCTTCTCGCGATTGCCCGCGAAGCGGTTGAACGTTGCTTCGATCAGTTTGCGTTCCATCTCGGCGAGCGTCAGGCCGGGAAGGGCGTCGGCCTCCTCCTCGGTGATCTCACGCGGTGTGAGCCAGGCTTCGATCATCGAGCCGTTCAGCTTGGTCCCCCAGTCGAGGGCACAGGCCCGCTCGATGACGTTTTCGAGTTCGCGGATGTTGCCGGGCCAGTCGTGCTTCTGGAGCAGATGCAGCGCATCGACGGTCAGCGAACGCGGCGGCTTGCCTTCGCGCCCCGAGACGCGACGCAGGAAGTGTTCGGTCAGCGGCGCGATGTCATCCTTGCGCGAGCGGAGCGTGGGAAGTTCGAGACAGCATTGGCTGATCGCTTCATGCAGGTCGCGGCGGAACAGGCCCTTCTCCACGAGACTGGCCAGATCGACATGCGTCCCACACGCGAAGCGGATGTCGAAGCGAACCCGCTCGCCCGCCTGGGGGTGTTCGAACCGCTGATCGCGAATCAGCGAGACGAGGGTCTTTTGAACGGGGAGCGCCATGAATTGGATCTGCTCCAGCAGCAGCGTTCCGCCGTCCGCCAGTTCGAGGCGGCCGGGCTGACGCTGCGTCTGCCCGAACTGTCCGGGTTGCGTCTCACCGAACAGTTCCTGCTCCAGCGTTTCCGCCGACAGCACGCTGCAATCGAGTTTGACGAACGGTCGGTGGGCTCGCGAACTGGAATCGTGAATGGCCTGCGCCACGAGGTCGATTCCCGTTCCCGGCTCACCGTGCAACAGGACGCAGCCCGGTTGTTCGGCCGCCGACTGGACCTGCTGCCGCAGCGAGTGCATCGCCGAACTGTGGCCGACCATCTCCCGCAGATTGCGATTGTTGAGCTGTCGCTTGAGGCGGCGGTTCTCGCCCTGCAGCCGCGATTTCTGAACGGCGGCCGAGATCGCCAGCGCGAAGAACGACGCCGAGTACGGATGATGCAGCAGGTCGATGCCGTTGGCGGCGGGCAGCAAGTGGGGGCCGTCCTCCGCAGCAGCCGGGATCACACAGATCGGCTGCGTGGCCAGACCCTTCTGTTGAATCAGTCCCGCGAGGGCACCCGCCGTCTCACCCGGCGGCAGAACACCGATCAGGCAGACGTCACTCGGTTGGGCGGCGAGCGATTGCGCGGCCGCTTCGTGCGACGGAACCGCGCGGCACGTCAGGCCGGCGGTGCGAACGTCACTCTCCAAACGCTGAGCCTCCTCCGAATCGCACGTGACGATCAGGATGCTCGGCGGAGACTCCGCCGGAAGGGGAGTGGCCGCACGCTGCGGAAACGGGATCACATCGGGATGGGCGAACGACATAGAGTCACCGTGATCTGGAGGAACGACGGATTGAAGGGCGCGTACGGCGGACGCTCCGCCGAACGCGAGTTCTTCGGTGACAGCGGCGGAAAGCCGCGCAAAACGGACAGGGGAAACAAGGGGAGACGTGTGACTTCGCCACGGGCGCGAAGTCCGGGTGCCAACCAACGACGGGTCGCGGGATCGGCTCGTTCGCGAGTTGCGAAACCAACCGAAGTGCGATCACCGAGCGTGCCGGCTCGATCAATCAACGCGAACGAATTGTGAAAGGGAGATCGTCGGCGCGGGGTTTATTCGCAACCGGCAGAATGTGTCAATGCGTTTTCGTGCGAGGGACGAAAGATTGTAAAACGCGCCCCACCAACAGGCCGGCCGCCGATTTTGATGGCCCTTCGGCACGCTTGTTTGGCGGTTTTTTCGGCCTCGGACCGTCAGCCCGGATGATTCATGCCCTCGCGGAGTTCGCAAGAACTCAGTACTTCATTGTGAGTCGGGCTGAGTTCTTGCGAACTCAGCTACAGACAGGCTGGTCACTTCTTTGACTTGGCCTGTCCGGGCCGGGGCAACGGTGAGCCGGTCGCTCCCTGCTGCGCGTACTCGGCATCGCGCGCGGTCCAGATCGCGGCCAGTTCGGTCAGCGTGTCGGGATGTTTGTCGGCGAGGTTCAGCCTCTCGCTGCGATCGGTGGCGAGGTTGTACAGCTCCCACGGCGCGTTCTTGCCGGCCGCGACGATCTTCCAATCGCCGCGGCGCAGCGCGCGGTTGTCCTGATGCTTGAAGAAGAGCGGTTCGTGCGCGACGGGCTCATCGTTGGCGAAGGTGGCGACCAGACTGCGTCCGGGGAACGCGGGACGCGGCTCGTCGTTGAAGGACGCGGGTGGCGCGAGTCCCGCCAGGTCGAGCAGCGTCGGCACGATGTCGACCAGATGACCGGGCGAGCGTCTCCACTCACCACGCGCCTTGATCCCCGCGGGCCAGTGCGCGATGAGGGGCGTCGCGATGCCCCCCTCATGATTCCAGTGCTTGTGCTTGCGGAACGGCGTGTTCGCCGCCGTGGACCAGCCGGGGCCGAGACCGAGGTAACTCTTCGCCGAACCGAGCGGCGCGGCGGGATCGTGCAGGTCGCCCCGGATGATTTGCTCGGCACTCGCGCCGTTGTCCGACGCAAAGCAGATCAGCGTGTTGTCGAAGGCGTTCATCGCGCGAAGCTGGTTCAGAACGCGACCGATCTCGCGGTCCATCCGGTCCACCATCGCCGCGTGAATCGCCATCTTGGTCGCCTGAAACCGCTGCTGCCCGGAGTTGAGTTCCGTCCACGGGACCGCGTGCCCCGCTTCGCCGGGACCGATGCGCCGCTGAAGTTCCTCTTCGGCGAGGTTCCATGACGGCACGGTCGACTTCTCCAACGCGGACAGTTCGATGCCGACGAGGCCCCCCGCGCGCTGCTTCTGCCAACGCTGTTGACGGATCGCGTCCCAGCCCGACACATAGCGGTCGGCGTACCGCGCGATGTCTTCGGGAAGCGCGTGCAGCGGGAAGTGCGGCGACGTGAACGCGAGGTAGAGAAAGAACGGCTGGTCACGATGCTGCGCGTGGTGCTCGTTCAACCATTGGACGCCGCGCTGCGCGATGGCCGACGTGACGTAATAGCCTTCGTTCTCGGCGACGGCCGGCAGCGGCTGGTCGTTCAGCGTGTGTCGCTGCGGGTGGAAGAAGCGGTCGTGGTCGGTCATGTCATAGGACCGCTCGAAACCTCCCGCCAGCACCGGCCCATCGACGTGCCACTTCCCCGAGTGATACGACCGGTAGCCCGCCGGCTTCAACAACTGCGGTGCCAGCGCCGCCCACTTCGGCCGCTGACCCTGCGGATCGCGGTTGACCTGCTGCGCGTAATAGCCGGTCAGCAGCGCCGCCCGCGACGGCCAGCAGCGGGCTGTGTTGTAGAACTGCGAATACCTCAACCCGTTCGCCGCCAGCCGGTCGAGGTTCGGCGTTTCGATCTCGCCACCGTAACAGCCCAGGTCCGAGAACCCGAGATCGTCGGCCAGGATGAACACCACGTTGGGCTTGTCGGCGGCGTGGACCGGCGAGAACAGCCCGAACAGAAGAAGGGACAGAACAATCGGCACAGAAAGATGTCGGGGCATGATGCGGATTCCAACTCGGTCGTAGCACATGCTGCCAGCTTGTGCGTCTGCTGCGGTTCTGAACATCGACCTCGACAACTTCGCACAAGCTGGCAGCATGTGCTACGGCAGAGAAAGCGGTTTGCGGTGAAGCTCGATCTGGCGAGCGCCCCGCGCGCGGTTTAGACTGCCCACGGATCGACTTCGCGTTGTCATACCCGGCGCGCGGGGCAACACGCAACTTGAACGAGGTGTTTCATGCGACAGCTTCTGAAGACGGTGGTATTCGGGCTGGTTCTGACGGTCGCGGCCTGGCCGCAATCTGCGGAAGCCATTTTTAACAGGCGGCAACTCCCGCTGTCCGGCTGTCGCGGTTATCAGTCTGCCAAGGGAACGGCCACGTACACCAGCAGCCTCGGTGAGAAGGACGTCACCGACGGACAGCGGCTCGTCATCGTGGTCGAGAACGTCCCGCTGCCACCCGGCACCGAGTTGTTGATCTACGTTCACGAAGTCGAAGTCGGCACGCTGAAGCTCGACAAGCGACGCGGTGGTCGGTTCGCGATCGAACCGACATTCCGTCAACCGGCCCCGGCCATCACCACCGGCTCGTTCGTCGTGCTGAAGCTGATCGACGGAACGAACGTGATCTGGTGACAGCGGGAAAACTCAAATCTCAAGGACCAAATCCCAAACGAATCTCAAATTCCAAATCTCAAAGGATGGAAACGGAGACCGTTCCTGTTTGGTTTCGCAGTTGAGTCCTTGGCGTTCTGCCTTGTTTGATGTTTGAGATTTCTCGCCTTGGGATTCGTTTGTTACTTGGTACTTGAGATTTGGACCTTTCGCCTTGCACTACATCCCCGAATCCACCTGCGAGATGTTGCGAGGCGATCCCCTGTCGGCGGGGACATCGGCCCGCGCCAACTTTCATTACCAGTCGGCACCGCTTTACGTACTGACGGTCTGCGTGGCCGGGTTGCTCGCGGCGGACTGGGCATTGTCGGTGGGAGTGGCTTCGACGGCGTCCGCCGATCTGGCGAAGAGTGCCGCCAGGCTGCCGAACGCGTTGTTTGGCTATCGCCTCGCGCTGCTGGCGGCGGTGTTGGGAGGGGCGAGAATCCTGTATCACGCCCTCGACGGCCTGCTGTCCGGGCGCGTCGGTGCCGATCTGGCGCTGACCCTGGCGTGCCTCGCGGCCATCGTGCTGGGCGAGCACGAGACGGCGGGGCTCGTCGTGTTGATTTCGCTCGTGGGGGAGAGCCTGGAGGGGTACACGGTCGATCGGGCGCGGTGGGCCGTGCGGCAGACCTTCGCGCTGCAGCCGGAGGTCGCGCACCTCACGACGCAGGATGGGCGCGAGCGGGACGTCGCGGTGGGCGAGGTGCGGATCGGCGACTTCGTCGTGGTCCGGCCCGGCGAACGGATGCCGGTCGATGGGCGGGTCGTCTCGGGGAAGTCGGCAGTCGATCAAAGCCCCTTCACCGGCGAGAGCCTTCCCGTCGACAAGGCCGTCGGCGATCAAGTCTTCGCCGGAACGCTGAACCAGTTCGGCGCGTTGACCATCATGGCCGAGACGCTGGGCGACCAGACGGCCCTCGCCCGGGTGGCTCAACTGGTCGGGGCGGCTCAGTCGCGCAAAGCCGATCTCGAACGAACGGCCGACAAGCTGGCCAGGTGGTTTCTGCCCGTAGTGCTCGGGATCGCCTTGCTGACGCTGCTGGGCTGGCGGATCGGCACGGGATCGTGGTCGCGCGGCCTGTTGCCGGCACTGGGCGTGCTGGTCGTCGCGTGTCCATGCCCGCTCGTGCTGGCCACGCCCTGCGCCGTGATGGCCGCGCTGGCCTGGCTGGCTCGACGAGGCGTCGTGGTGCGCGGCTCGCTGGCCCTCGAACGGCTGGCGCGGGTCGATACGTTTGCCTTCGACAAAACCGGCACGCTGACGCAGGGAGCGCTCGCGCTGGGCGAGGTCATCTCGACGAGCGACCTTTCCTCCAGCGACGTGCTGCGCGCGGCGGCGATCGCCGAACGACACAGTGAACACCTGCTCGCACGGCTCATCGTGCGCTCCGCCGAAGAACGCGGCCTCGTCATCCCCGCCCCCGCCGAGTTCGAGACGCTGCCCGGCGCGGGAGTGATCGCCAAGGTGAATGAAGCTGAGAGCGCGGAACTCGGAGCGCGGAGCGCGGAACAGAAGAATGTCGGTATTGGTGATTCTGGCTCCGAGTTCCGCGCTCCGAGTTCCGCGCTCCGCCTACGCACCATCGTCGTCGGCAACCGGCGCGCGTTGGCTCGCGGCGACATCGCGTTTTCGGACGAGGTGGCTGAACTGTTGAAGACGCGCGAGATGGCGGGCGAATCGCCGCTCGTGGTGGCTGTCGAGGGGGTCGTGGTCGGCGTGATCGGCATTCGCGAAACGATGCGGCCGGAATCCGCTCACGTGCTGCAAGAGCTGCGCGAGGTCGGCGTCACGCAGTTCGCGCTGCTCACCGGCGACCGGCCTCAACCGGCCGATGCAGTGGTCAGGGCGCTCGGTTTGTTCGACCACGTCGCCACGGAGCAGCTTCCCGCCGACAAGGCCGCGTGGATCGAGGATGCTCGCCGCATGGGACGCTGCGTGGCCATGGTGGGAGACGGTGTGAACGATGCTCCCGCCCTGGCCGCGGCCGATGTGGGACTGGTCCTCGGTCGAGCCGGCGCCGATCTGACGGCCGCTGCGGGCGACATTCTGTTGTTGGGCGATCCGCTGCGTCCGCTACCCGGCTTGCTGCGACTGTCTCGCATGCTGGTGCAGAACATCTGGCAAAGTATTTTGCTGTTCGCGTTTGGATTGAACGGCCTCGGTGTGCTGGCGTGTTCGTTCGGGTGGCTCAGTCCGGTGGGCGGGGCCTTGTTCCACGAAGCCGCCTCGCTGGCGGTGATGCTGAACGCGATGAGGCTGCTCTGGTTTGACGGCGGGACGAATTCCCAGGCCGCGCGCTGGACCGACGCCTTCGTCGGCGCGGCCGATCGGCTCACGGCGGCGGCCTCGCCTTCGCGGTGGATCTTCTGGTTGATGGAACGCTGGCAACTCGGCGCGAAGCTGGGAGCGGCGGCGCTCGTCGCCGCCTGGTTCCTGTCGGGCGTGGTCGTGCTGAATGAGAACGAACACGCGCTGGTGACACGCTGCGGTCGCCACGCGGCGACACTGACGGCAGGGCCTCACTGGCGGTGGCCGTGGCCGCTCGAACAAGTCTCGCGCGAGACGGTCGACCGCGTGCGCAGCGTCGGAATCGGATTCAGGAGCCAGAAGTCAGAGGTCAGAAGTCAGAGGTCAGAAAATGGAACGACGGCCGCCGGTCCACAGCCTCTGTTGGAGCCGGGGATCGTCGAATGGACCAGCTCGCACGGCGAGCGCGATGCTGGCGGAGTGGCCGATGAATCGCTGATGCTCACGGCGGACGAAGTGCCGGTCGAACTGACGGCCGAGGTGCAGTATCGCGTTCGTGACTTGAAACAGTTCACGTTTGCAGGGACTCGGCGGCCGGACGACATGCTGCGCGCGGCGGCCGAGAGTGTGCTGCGCGATCTGGCGGCCGGCGCGACGCTCGACGATCTGCTGACGGACCGGCGAGCCGACCTCGAACGACGGTCGCTCGCGCAGTTGCGGCGGCGCGTCGAAGGCTATGCGCTCGGCATCGAGATCGTCGATCTGCAATGGCTCGACGTTCATCCGCCGAAAGCGGTCGTCCCGGCTTATCGCCAGGTGGCCGATGCCCTCGAAGACCGCGAACTGCTCGTCAACGAAGCCGACGCCTACGCCGACCGCGTGCTGCTGGGAGCGGTCGGCGAAGAAGCGCTGCGAGTCCTCAAGCAGTCCGCCGGTTCGGGTGCCACTGGCGAGGGGCTTCGCTCGCCAGTGCCTTCCCTCGATCGCACTGGCGGCTCAAAGCAGCCGCCAGTGGCACCCGAAGAAACCCCCGAGACTACGACTCGGGCACGAGCCGACTGGACGCTGGACGATGCGCTCTGGAAGCAACTGCTGCGCGGGCGTCCCGACGGACGGAGTCTGCTGTCGGGGAGCGCGGCCGCCAGTTTGAATGATGCTCACGTCGCGTCGGCCAAACGCCGCGAATCGGCCTCGGCCACCGCATCGCGTCTGCAAGGAATGCTGACCGAGTACCGCCGGGCTCCGCGCCTGACGAGCCTCAAACTCTATTGGGACGCCGTGACCGAAAGCCTCTCGAAACGGCCGCTCACCATCGTCGATCCGAAAGCGGCGGGACGGCAACACCTCTGGCTGGGCGAGATGCCGCAGTTGCCGATGACCTCGCCGATCACGTTGCCCGCCGAACCGCGTGAGCCACAGTGATCGTTACTTCTTCGGCCGGAACCAGAAAAAGGTAGGGACCCCGATTGAGCACGAAATCGCCAAGAAGACCGCACCGTAGGCGCGATTTTCAGCCAGAGAAATGTCGGCGAGAGTCCCGGTCACTCCAAGGATGCCAAACCAGAGGCAAGGCAAACCGATCCACATGTTCAGCACGATCGCAAGAAGAGTGACGATGTCTCGCATCACAATTTCCCTTGCTACTTCGGTGACACCTTCAGCGTCACCGACTTGGCTTCGGCCTTGGCGGCGAGTTCGACCGGCAGCTTGAACTTCACCGAGTCCACCTTGCAGAGGCCCCCCTTGCCGTCGCGGCAGTAGCCATAGGTCAGCGTGACGAGCAACGTGACACGGCCGGTCTTCTGCGTGACGGGGATGCGGAACTTGGTGGACTCGCCGTCGGTGGTTGCTTCGGTCTTCTTGTTCAACTGGTCGGAGGCGATGAGCGATTGTTCGCCCTCGACACCGAGGCGATACGTGACTGGAAGCAACGGGTTGAGCTTGTAGCCTTCGGGCAGCGTGAACTCGACATCGACGTCGATGCCGTTGCTCGAAGTGACCTGTTGCGCGGTGAGTTCCACCGTGCGGACCTTGGAATCGGCCGTGTGTGGCTCGGCGACAGGCTGCGGCGCGGCGAGGCCTTCGATCGGGAATTCTCGCGCTTTCTTCGAGGCCAGATCGATGGCAACGATTCGCTGGTTGTTCGTGTCGGCGACGTAGAGCGTCCCGTCGGCGATGGCCATTCCGGCCGGCTCGGCGAACTCGACCGGATCGAGCTTCGTCCCGCTCTTGCCGGTGCCGAGCCACGTGATCGACTCGCGCGTCTTCAGGTCCACGAACTTGATCTTGTGGTTGTAGCTGTCGGCGACGAACAGGCCGCCGTTGTGAAAGACGATGCCCAGCGGATGCTGGAAGCGGGCCTCATCCTTGGCGCCGTCCACGTCCCCGAATTCAAACAACGTTCGTCCACTGGGCAGGCTGTGCGGACCAACCGGCGTCGAAATCTTGCCCTTCGGTGCGGAGAGGTCGTTCTGCGGATCGGTCGTGATCTGCCGCACCGACGAGCCTTCGCTGTCGACGATGAACAGATGCTTGCCGTCGGTCGTGATGCCCGACGGCTGGGCGAGCGCCCCCTCGTCGAGGTCTCCGTTCTGGATGTCCTCGCGCCCGGAACCGGCATAGGGCCAGATGGTGTTCGACCCGAGCTTGTGCGCCCAAATCTGATGCGGCCCGGCCATCGCGACGTACAGCACGCCATCGACCACGCTCAGATCCCACGGGCTGTTCAAAGCCGTCTCGCGTAGCTTGCCACCTCCCGGTCGGGTGCGGGCCTGCTCGCCAGTGCCAGACAGGGTCGAGACTGTTTTCTTGACGAGGTCCACCGTGCGGAGTTGATGGTTCTCGGTGTCGGCCACATAGAGCGTGTTGCCGAGCAGCGTCATCCCCTGCGGATGATCGAACTGCGCGTCCGAGTAGCTGCCGTCCTTCGCGCCGATCGCGCCGCTGCCGATCACATTCAGCAGCTTCCCCTCCAGCGAACTGACAACGATCCGGTTGTGGTTGCTGTCCGAGATAAACAGCCGTTTGCCAGCCGCGTCGGCCAGCACCTTGCCGGGGAACCGGAGCGGAGTCTCTGCCACCTGGCTCCGTTCCAGATCGAACTTCACCGGGGATTCGTCGAGCGTCCCCTTGGCCTTGTGATAGGCAATCAACTTCTGCACGACGGTGTCGAGCAGTTCGCGGTTCCCCTCACCCGAGACAAAGCCGCAGTACTGGCCTTCCGGATCGACGAGGACCAGCGACGGCCAGGCCCTCACGCCGAACTTGCGCCAGACGATCATGTTGGCGTCGTTGATGACGGGGTGCTCGATCTCGTACCGCAGGATCGCCTTGCGGATGTTGCCCGTTTCTTTCTCGTTGTCGAACTTGGCCGAGTGAACGCCGATGACGACGATCTCCTTGCCGTATTTCTTTTCGAGGAACTCCAGGTCGGGCAGGACGTGCATGCAGTTGATGCAGCAGTAGGTCCAGAAGTCGAGCAGCACGATCTTGCCGCGCAGATCCTTCATCGAGATCGGCCCGCCCGTGTTGAGCCACTCGACCCCGCCCTCCAGTTCCGGCGCGGGAAAGCGATTGGGGAACGGGTTCTCGACCTTCTCCTTGGCTTCGGCTTTCTCCTTCCCTTCCGCGGCGGCCGGTTTGTCGCCGTTGGCCTTGTCGTTCGGAGACTTGTCGCCGGGGGACTTGGCCGGTTTCTTCGCCTGCGGTTCCTGAGCCGAAAGTTGCCCGTCGGGGACTGTCAAAGCGAGCACCATCGCCCCGACAAACAACAACACCAGACGACGGGCGAACGAAATCGACAACGGCAGAGTGGCGGAGGTCATGGACGGGTTCTCCAATCGGGCGAGGGCGAACTCGGTGTGGGTCAACGAACGGGCAGGACCAGCTTGAGGCAGGCGAGGCAAAGCGTACCAGACCCCCGCGCGAGTGCCAACGCGGTCCAGTGGGTGCAGTCGCTAGTCGGTAGGCTGGCTGGGCCAAAGCATTTTTTTGACTCCCCTCGCCCCCTTGGGGAGTGGGGCCGGGGGTGAGG
>JANODP010000416.1:0-6080 GCA_031412755.1 Schlesneria sp.
ACGTGGCGCGTCGCATGTCAGGGTCGCCCAGGTGGAAAGACTTGCAAGGTCCTTTTCAAAACTACCCCGACGGGCTAGGTTGGGGTGATCACGAATCTCTTGTCCACCCCGCGCTCGCGCGTCGGGCTAGTTTTGAAATGGACCTTGCAAGACTTTCCACCTGGGCGACCCTGACATGCGACGCTCATCGTCCGACTATCGACTCGTTTCGCTGATGGGCCTGATCCTGCTCGGCGTCTCCGGTTGTGGATCGTCTGCCAAGCCACAGGCGGGCGACGCGGATGCCGACGCCCGGCAGGCGGCGGCCGATCTGGCGGCCGATCCGCCCGTGGTCAACCCGCGCGATGTTCCTCCGGGTCGCCAGCAACTGCTGGTTCCGTTGAAGGTCTACTCGAACCCGCCCGGTTGTCTGGTCTTCGTCGGCGCAGAGGTCGTGCGCGGTGAAGGGGAGACGTTTGCCCAGACGCCTCTCGAAGTGCTGGTCCCGCGCGGCAAGGTGACGGTCTCGGTGGAGAAGCCGGGCGGTCGCCGCGCGACGCAGCAGGTCACCGTCCCCGCCGTGGAGGAAGTCGAGTTCGATGTCAGCTCCGCGCCCGAAGAGGGAGACAAATTCGCCGAGCCGTCGCTGCTGAACGCCCCCTACTTCGAGGCCGCCGTCGGACGACCGCTCGAATTGAAGTCGCTCAACTCGCCCGGGCCGGACTTCGATCCGTTCGTGACGTCCGACGGCAGGTCGATCTGGTTCGTCAGCGATCGCGGCGGAGTGCGGGGCGTCTATACGGCGACGCGTTCTTCGGTCTATCACGATTTCGAAGCCCCTCAGGTCGTGGGCGCTTCGAGCGGAGCCGACCTGCCCGCCTCACCGACCGTCACCGACGACGGCTTGCTGCTGGTCTACGCGGTTCCCGACAAGGCCCGCCTCTGGCAGTTGACCCGCAAGCGGGAAACGGCCTCGTTCGGCAACAAGGAGATCATCCGCAACGACGAGAAATCCGAACGGGCCTGGCGTTCGTCGCAACTGTCGTCGGACGGCCTGCGGCTCTATTGGACCGAGGAGGGTGGCGACCTCATCACGCGCGCGGCCGTACGCGCCGCGATGAACAAGTCCTTCGGCAAGACGCTGAAGTTCGAGTTGCCCGGGCGGCATCCGCATCTCTCTTCGGACGGCCTGCGCCACTTTTCGTTCGATGGCGCGAAGCTGCACCGCGCGCGGCGCGGCTCGATCAAGCAGCCGTTTGGCGAGCCCGAGGTCATCGGCGAACTGAATCTCGACAACTACCAGGCCAGCCCGCGGCACCGCCAGTTCTGGGTGACGGACGACGAGCAGTGGCTGTTCTATTGCGACGACCCGCGCTCGGGCGGCGATCTGTTTCTGGTGCGGCTGAGCGATGGCCCGGCCTGGGGCCGCGCGCCGCAGGGCAAGCCGATCGCGGAGAAGGTCATGGTCGCGAAGGCCGACGACGACACGCCCCAGGTGGACCTGCCCGCGAAGAACGAGCCTGCGGCGCCGCCGGTCGATCCGCTCACGCTGCCGCTGCCGTACACCTCTCACTGGACCGAGCTGTCCAAGTTGTTGGCGGCAGGAAAGACGGACGCGGCGCTCGCCCTCGCGCAGAAGTCCCTGACCGACAAGGCACTCGCCAGGGATCGAACACTGGTGACGTGGGACATCGAGGCGGCCGAGCACGTGGCGGAGTTTCATCGCGATGTGACTCGCGCCGTGGAGGCTCTCAAACCGGGATCGATCGTGCGCGTCGGGGGGACTCGATTGGACTTCGACCGCCGCGAGGGGGACGAACTGCACCTCAAGCTGAAGGACAAGGCGGTCATCAAGAAGCTCGGCGAACTGGCGCCGGGAGACCTGGTGGCGCTCGCCGATTCGGGACCGGAGAAGGCCGACGCGGCCAAGGCGCTGCGGATCGGCGTCTATCTCCATTTTCAGGGCAAGCTGATGACGAAGGTCTCCGAGCAGTGGCTGAAGCGCGGTCAGGCCGAGGGCGAAAACTTCCTCGACCGCCTCGCCGCGCGGGCGCTCCTCCAGGGTCAGCAGGAGATCGCGCGGAGCAAGTTCTCGGAGGGACTCGGCTTCTTCGACGAGGCGCTGGCCACCGCGCCCGCGTCCGATTCGGCCAAGCAGGCCGCGAAGGAAAAAGAGACGCTGTACGACAAGCTCGAATGGAAGACCGTCGGCAACCGGAAGTGGAAGCGCGGCGAGCTGGGTGAGTTGCTGGCCGACCCCGTTCGCTCGAACGGTTCGTACCTGATGTCGCAACAGCAGTACGGCAACTTTGAAGTCTCGTGCGAATGGAAGGTGACCGGACCGACGGCGATGGGTGGCGTTTACCTGCGCTACGACGGTCGCGGCAACCCGTTCGAAAACGGAGCCAAGATTCATCTGGCGAACGACCTGGCCCAGAAGGGAGTCGATCAGTACTCGACCGGCTCACTGTTCGGCTCGGACGCGCCGCTGTCGAACGCCGGTCTTCCCGAGGGAAAATGGAACACGCTGCGCATCCGCACGCGCGACAAGACGGTGCAGGTCGCGATCAACGGCAAGGACGTGCTGAAGGCCACGCTCGGCAGTGACGTCCCGGCCCGGGGCCACGTCGTCCTGGACGGAGTCGCGGGGGGGATCAGCTACCGCAAGGTGCTGGTGTTTGAGTTGCCAGCGGGCGAGTGAACCGTCGTCGGGGTCGGATCTACGAGGGTGGCAGAGTCAGAGTCTTCGATGGCCCTGAAGTGTGTGGCAGGAACGGGGCCATCGAAGACTCTGACCCCGCAGCCATCCACGTCCTGGTGCAAGCATTTCTTCAATGAGGACGACTTACGCATCTTTTTTCAGTAAGTCGCCATCTGACAATTCTGCCAATGCGGATTCATATTTTTGAAAGATGCTCTTGCACACGGGAAACGCTTTCACATGCTGGCTCACATCCCAAAGTCGAAATATCAGAATGACAGTGAATGCAACCAGAAACGCGACGGGTTCGTCTGAGTACACCCCCAAACAGATGATGGCACCGGATGGAATGAGATAGCCCAATTCGGCGATTAATTTCTGGGAGTCCCCCTGCTGTTTCAACACCGCATGAACATAGTACTGTTCGATCGGAGTGAAGTCGGGTCTCGCCATGTCAATTCGCCTTGTTCAATTTGCCGGTGAATCGCAGCACAGAAACTCGCGATTCTTGCAATTCATTCACTGCCAGCTTTCATCTACGGCAGGAAGCCGCGTTCGCGCAGTTCCTGAATGTTGTCGGGGGCGCTCTGCATGATCCGGTCGCTGGCATAACGCAGGACGGCGAAACCGGCCAGCGGTTTGGGGGCCGTCAGGATCGCGACGTGTTCTTCCTCCTCGTCATCGAGCTGGCGGTTGAGCTTGGCGACGACTTCTTCCACGCTGTCGCTGACGATGCGCCGGGGACCGCTTTGATTCTGCAGCTTGAGGTTCGAGAACGAAGCCGACCGCGCGAGAATGAACTGCGCGAGGTCCTGATCGTCGGCATCCTCGAAGAAGTCCTGGAACTCGGGCCGCGCATTCTCGGGCGTGATGATCACCGGTCGCGTGATCTTGACCTCGCCCTTCGTGATGCTGACGGTCTTGTCCGGCCCCAGCCCCGACAGCACGAGGAAATACGGCAGGTCGGACGCACCAAACGTGAACAGCGAGTAGCGGACGGGACGCACGATCTCGACCGCCTCCCACGCGGCTCGAAACCGACGCTCGCTGCCAAATCCATCGAGAGGAAACACGGTGGCGACTCCTCGGAACACTCATCTCACCGGAGCACGGATCTTCGACGCGAAGACGCGAACCAGTTGAGTCGAAGCTCACGACGAACACAAGTGAAGTTGGACCCGCGCCGCTCCAGCCGCTTGACAGTCCCGGCAGGCATCAGAAGAATCAGTCGTCCTTCAAGAGAGTTTGTGTCGAGCATTCACTTGAACCTGCTTCGCCGCACCGCCGCCCATCGGACGGTAGCCTTACCCTGACTTCGATTTCGACAGAGGATGACCACATGAGCGGACCGATCGTGCGAACGGGGACGACCCCGGAATTCTGGAAGAACTACGACGCCATCTTCGGTGGCAAGCAGAAGGCCGCCGCTCCGAAGAAAGCCGCCACCAAGGTTGCCGCCAAGCCGGCGAAGAAGGCCGCGAAGAAGTCTGCCAAGAAGAAGAAGTAACCCGGCGGAGTCATTCGCTCGATGAGAAGCCCCTGCCCCGGCCCCGGCAGGGGTTTTTCGTTGGGTGGCAACCCCGTTCCGCGAGAGGTTGGGAAAAGTGATGTTGCCGGTCGATGCCCGCGCCGAGTCCGTCCCGCTCAGGTCGTTCGATCTGCGGCTGGTCATCGCCGTCTGGCTGAGCCTGCTCGTGTACGGAGCCGTCGCGGCTCCACTGCCCGCCGTCAACGAGCCGCACTATCTCTGCAAGTCGAAACATTTCTGGCAGCCCGAGTGGTGCGCCGGGGACTTCTTCCTCGAATCGCCCAACGCGCACACCGTCTTCTACGCGACCGTCGGTGGACTGACGCGCTGGCTGTCGCTCGCACCAACGGCCTGGATCGCGCGCGCGGTGGCGACACTGGTCCTGGCGATCGGTTGGGTGAGTCTCACGGCGAGGCTGCTCTCGGCACGCTGGTCTCCGCTGTCCGCGTGTTGGATGTTCCTGGCCTGCGCGTCGTGCGGCAACCTGTCCGGTGAATGGCTGGTGGGGGGAGTCGAAGGCAAAGTCTTCAGCTATGGACTGCTGTTCGCCGCCTGCGGTCAGGTCCTGCGCGGTCGGATCGTTCCGGCGGGAGCATTGGCCGGCCTGGCACTGTCGTTTCATCCCGTGGTCGGAGCGTGGGGCGTGCTGGCCTTCGCGGGAGCGGGCTTCGGGAATTTTGGATTTGCGATTTTCGATTTTGGATTGAAGACAAAGGCCGGGCCGCGCTCTCAATCCGCAATCCAAAATCCAAAATCCAAAATCCTCTCCCTGTTGCTTCTCCTCTTGCTCTCCCTCCCCGGCCTGATCCCCGTCGCGCAGTTGCTGCTCGAATCCGCTCCCGCCGCGACGAAGTATTCGGCGACGTACATTCAGGTTTACTATCGCCTCGCGCACCATCTCGATCCGATGCTGTTTCCGCTGCGCGCGTATGCCGGATATGTCGTGTTGCTGGCGTTGTGGATGTTCTTCTCGCGCGGCGGGAACCAGACGGCGGAGGGGCGGTTGTTCCACCGGATCGTCGGTTGGTCGGTGCTGTTCGCGTGCGCGGGACTGCTCATCGGCGGGGGGCCTCGCCCACCCCACTTGATGCCGTACTTCGCCGAGCGGATGCACCTGCTGAAGTTCTATCCGTTTCGGTTGGCGGATGTCCTGGTGCCGCTGGCGACGAGCATCGCGGCGGTGGGATGGTGGGAACGAAGAGTTGGTCCAGCCGGTCCGAATGCTGAGGTGGCGAGCGAAACGGTCAGCGGTGTTGCGAACGACGCGGAACCAGGGGGCTCACGCCCCCCGCTCAGAAAGAGGAAGAAGACGGGGCTGACGCCCGCTGTCGGACTGTGCGCGTTGCTATTTGTGCTGGCTCTGGGGCGGGCCCACTCCGTCGCGGAGGTCAATCGGTACTCGGGCGAGTTGCGGGCAGATTGGCTCGATGCTTGCCGGTGGATCGATGGGCATCTGCCCGCCGATGCTCTCGTCCAGGCTCCGCACAATGGCTGGGCCTTCAAATGGTTTGCCGGGCGAGCCGAGTATGTCGCGTTCAAGGACTGCCCGCAGGATGCCGCCGGAATCGTCGAATGGAACCGTCGACTGCTGTTCCTGAAGAAGTGGTACGAGGACCAGTACGTCGACCAGTTCTATTCAGCCGACGAACTGCGCGGCCTGCGTCGCGAGACGGGCATCACACACCTGCTGACCGACCGGCTGGGGCCGCTGGAATTGGAACCCGTCTATCGCAACGAGACGTTCCAGGTGTACGACCTCTCGTCGCTCGATTGATCGCGTACGGTTCGTAGTTTTGAAGGAGCGGTTTCAAATCGCTTTTCGGAGCGGGGGACGTGAGTCCCCTGAATGCGGTCGCAACTGTAAACCACGCC
>JANODP010000417.1:0-33439 GCA_031412755.1 Schlesneria sp.
GGGAATCAGACATGACCCGCCTTTAAGCGGCGTCGGACACTTGTACATAGCATGTGGGAACTTGCTTGCCCAAGACGGGCAGGTCTCCGATGCGATTCAGTTGCTGCGCGAGGGAATCGGACATGACCCGTTTTTGAGCAATGTTGGGCACTTGTACATAGCTTATGGAAACTTGCTTGCCCGAGACGGACAGGTCTCCGATGCGATCCAGTTGCTGTGCGAGGGAATCGGACATGACCCGCCTTTGAGCGACGTCGGAGACTTGTATGTGGCCTGCGCTGACTTGATGGTGAAAGTGGGCCAAGCGGAGAGAGCTTTTAATCTCATTGATGAGGGCCTTAGGAGAGTTCCGAAGGACCAATGGGAAGCGCTATGGTTCACGAGTGTCGATCTCAGTTGGCGAGCACATCGAGCAGATTGGCTTCAGTCGTTGCTGGCAATGGCCGATAGGGTGCCGCTCAGCCAGAGAACACGCTCCGTCGCAGTGACTCGATTGCACCAACTCAATGAAGAATGGGAGCAGGCGGCGCAAGCGCTCGAAGCCGAAACCGGATTGATTTTTATGAAGGCATTTTGTTGGCTGGCTGCGAGAAAATCGGAACTCGCATCCGAATTGCTATTGCTCATGACGACTCCCTACCCGCTTACTCCCGATCAAGCGTGGATTTGCTGTATTACCGCGTTACGAATCGGGAATGTCCGTCGTGCTCAAGAATCGTTTGTGAGGTGCTTTGGCGATTCAGTACAGGAAATGACGCCGACTGAACTTGATGTTATTCGCTTCTGGAACAGTTCGATTGGAGATGACACAAATCATCCTGCGCTAAAATTTCCGATTCTGCCCCCCAGCATCAGCGGATACACCAAGACTGTCGTCCGGCCGCTCAACGGCGAGCCGGTGGCCGAGTTGACGGAATGGCTGGAGTCTGCATCGACGCGTATAGTCACGCCAGCGCCATCAACGCACCGCAACATCTTTCGCAAGCTTGGCGACGGTTGGGAGATTTCATTCAATGCGCAGACGATTCATCTCAGCGAGCCCAAGAAGGGACTTGAGCGTCTCCATCGCCTGCTATTGGCAGAAGGAAGGCCAATCCGATCAGACGAACTGGCAGATGCACCGATTGTGGAGACAAGCATCGACCCAAAGTCGGATCTCGCGGTCGATGAAGAGACGATCCGAGCCGTGAAGGGCCATTTGGAAAAGTTGAAGCAAGGGCTTGAGTCACCCATCGACTTATCCCTCGAAGAGATCCGTGATCTCCGCGAGGAGATCGAAAAGGGTGAGCACTACTTGAAGCAGAGTACTGGGTTGAGGGGTCAGAGCCGACCTCTTGATCGAAGAGCCGACCTCGGTCGCGCAGACACTGCTGTCCGTAATTCGATCAAGCTCGCTTTGATCGCGATCAAAAGCCACCTACCTGCATTGGCGGAACATTTGGAACATTGCGGGAGTTGCAATTCCCACTGTTTCAAATACTCCTCGAACGATCCGGTACCGAAGTGGGAGTTGGTCTAGCCGAGTGCGCTGGACTCGACTGCATACGTCTCGTGTATGCACTCTCGCGAGCCCGAACCCTAACTCATTGAATCCTCGTGGGTTGGTGGTCGCTGGCGGCGTGACTGGCCATTCATACGGCCAAAATATGTGCGACAGTCGGATACCAACACGGCACCGCCAACCATTCGCCCGAAGTGCTTGCCGGGCTTCATGAGATTGAAGTGCGGCCGTTCTTCGCACGATCTCACAGCCCAGAATTATGCGTCCGGCCGCCAAATCTATGGCCTTATGGGCAGAGAAACTGAGTGAAACCGCTTCGCTTCTCGGTTGTCTTTCAGGCAACTCGAAGCGGAATCACAAAGTTCACCAAAAGGAAAGGTCGGATCATGCACAAGTCGATGTGGAAGATGCGGACGGCGTTGAAGGCGTCGGCGGTTGGATTGACGATGGCTGTCGCGGCGGCAGCCGTGATCAATGGCCAAGCGTCCGCAGAGGCGGGCGGGCCAGTGCGGGTGGTCAAGGCCGCACCCGGCCAAGCGGCCGCGTCGTCTCAGTGGAAGAACTGGGTGAATCAACTCGTCTCGTGGCTGAAGAGGACTTTCAATGTCCGGGGTGTGAACTTCTCCGGCAACGGACAGTTCTGCACAATCAAAATGTCGCAAGGCCGGCAGAATTATGTCTGCGAGGTGAACAACTTCAACTACACGATCCGCGCGGTCCGCTAATCGCGAGGATGGTGACTCCCTTCGCCTGCCACTCCTGCCCTCTCCCCCCGTTCGGGGGGGAGAGGGTTTTTCGTTTTTGAGGCGGGGTGGTCGGGTCAGAGCAAAGCAATGGCCCGGAATCGCCAGTATTTGGACCTTCACGCTGCGAAGCCACCATTGCCGTCGCCTTTCTCAGGTGATCACGTGCTCGACATTTCTCGGACTGTGTCGGCGCTACATTGGCCACCTTGCGGAATGGGTGAGTGAAGGCGATGTGGTCACAGAAGCCGCAGGCGGGCGTGGGCGGATCGACATCACTTTCGTTTTGGCTTCTTCGGCACGGGCTTCTGCTTTGGCAGCGACTTGTCCGGCAGCAGGGCCATTCGCAGTTCACTGGCGCTGGGCAGCTTGCCTTGGAATTCTTTCGGCAGCTTGTCGGTGAGCTGGTACTCCGCGACGCCGATCGGGTTGGTTTTGGTCTTCAAGGAGAACTCGACGACCAGCTCGTCCTTTTCCGCGCAGAGGATGATGCCGATGGAGGGCTGATCGTCCGGGGCGCGTTCTTTGTCGTTGAGCAGGTTCAAATAAAAATCCATCTTCCCCGCGTGCTCCGGCTCGAACGAACCGAGCTTCAGGTCGATGGCGACCAGCGCCTTGAGGAACCGGTGATAGAACTCACGTGGGTTGAACGATGCAGCCTGTCGGCTTCAACCAATGTCGCCTTCATCGCTCCGCGTGAAGTGAGCCGAGTGCGATTGGACATGGTTTGAGAGATCAGCGCCGAACTCGCGCACGGCTTTCATCACGCGGAGCGATGATGGCTACTTTGAAGGCAATCACCCGGGCGATCGGATCGCTTGCCGTCTGGGGGCGGCGTCGGGATTATCTCGGCGGATGATCAAACGCCACCTCGCACCAAGGAACCGCCATGAGTGACTTTCGTTCGACTCGACGTCAATTTGTTCAGAGTGTGGCTGCGGCCGGGTTGCTGGGGCCGGCAGTGGTCTCGTCGGCGCGGGCTGCTTCGGGGCCGAATGACCGGATCAATGTCGGCTTGATTGGTGTCGGGACGATGGGACGCGGGCACCTGCGCAAGCTGCTCGGTCAGAAGGACGTGCAGGTTGTCTCCGTGTGCGATGTCGTGGTCGAGCGGCGGGATGATGCGAAGAAGATCGTCGAGGAGCACTACGCCAAGCAGAATGACCTCGGCACGTATTCGGGCTGCGCGATGTTCAATGACCTGCGCGAGGTGCTCGGGCGGAAGGACATCGATGCGGTGGTGGTCGCCACGCCCGATCACTGGCATGCCGCCGCCAGCATCCTCGCCGCGCGGGCCGGGAAGGACATCTATTGCGAGAAGCCGTTGACGCACTCCATCGCCGAAGGCCGCCGCATCGTTGAGACCGTGCGGTCGAACAAGGTCATCTTTCAAACCGGCAGCCAGCAGCGCAGCGAGTTCGGCGGGCTGTTCCGCAAGGCGGTCGAACACATCCGCAACGGAGCGATCGGTCGCGTGCACACCGTGCATGTCGGCGTCGGTGGCCCGCCTGTCGTATGCGATCTGCCGGAGCAGGAGATTCCCGCGGGCACCGATTGGAATCTGTGGTGCGGTCCCGGTCCGCTGCGGCCCTACAACGAGGTGCTTTGTCCGAAGGGGGTCCACAAGCACTTCCCGGCCTGGCGGCAGTACAAGGAATACGGCGGCGGTGCGATGGCCGACATTGGAGCCCATCACTTCGACATCGCGGAGTGGGCGCTCGACATGGATGGCAGCGGGCCCGTGCTGATCGAACCGCCGGCGGGTGACGCGACGACGGGGCTGAAGTTTGTCTTCTCGAACGGCGTCGAGATGTTTCACGGCGGCCCCTCCGGCTGCACGTTTGAAGGGACCACCGGCACGATCTACGTCGATCGCGGCAAGCTGACGTCGACTCCCGAAACGATCCTGCAAGCGGAACTCGGCCCCGACGCATGGCGGTGCCATCCCTCGACGGACCACATCCGCAACTGGCTCGACTGCATCCGCTCGCGACAACAGCCGATCTGCACGGCCGAGATTGGCAACCGTTCGGCCGCGATCTGCCATCTCGCCAACATCGGCTACGAATTGCGACGGACGTTGCGCTGGAGCCCGTCACAGGAACGGTTCCTCGACGACGAGGCGGCGAACGCGCTGCTGGACCGGACGCCGCGCGAGCCGTGGAATGTGTGACAAGAGGAGGGGGGGACAAGGGGACGGGGAGACCGGGGGACAAGAAAAGAGCCGCGCTTGTCGGGGACGAGCGCGGCTTTCCTGATGTCGGTTGCCACCGCAGGTTCGTGAGGTTCGTGTTAGAAACGGTCGGCGTTGGCGGGTGGGGCGACGGCCTGCGTCTGCATCGCCTGCCACTTGTTCCAGCCCTCGTCGAGGAACGCGGCGAACTCGCCGTTCTTTTGTTCGAGGCCGTGGTATCTCGACAGGATCGTCTTGCCGTCCGGCGTGACGACCGCATACGACGGCAGGGCGACTTCTTCAAACCACCTGATTTGCAAATCCTCGTTTCGTTGCCGCAGCCGTTTGGCCTCAGCGGCATCCGGAATGAGCGGCACTTTGTCGACGTAGAGTTGCACCGGCAACAGCTTGTCGAGCCGCTGCCGAATCTCCGGCTGGGTCAGCTTCTTCTCCATGAGCCGGCAGTTGATGCAGTTGACTCCCGTGAAGTCGAACAGCATCGGTTGCTGGCGCTGCGACGCGAACGCGATCGCCTTATCGACATCCATCATGAACTGAATGCCGTGATGCGTGATGGTTGGCTCGGGAAGGACCGTTCCGCCGGCGACCGCTGCATGGACTTGCGGGGCCGGTTCCTCAAACCTCGGCGGTGCGAAGGCGATGATCTGGTCCATGATCCAGCCGCCGCCCCGCTCGGGGGCGAGTACGCCCACCGTCAACATCGCGGCGAGACCCAGAAAAATCATCGCAATGGTCAGCCTTCCCACTGAGATCCCGTTCGACAGCGTGTCGTGTGTCAGCCTGAACACGCCGAGTAAATAGAGGCCGATCAGCAGCGACAGGACCGCCCACGCCACCATCGCCCCCACGAAGTCGAACATCACGGGGACGTTGTTCCACGCGAGGTCGGCCACGCTGAAGAACTTCACCGCGGCACCGATCTCGATCAAGCCCATCACGACTTTGACTGAGTTCATCCAGCCGCCACTTTTGGGGAGCTTCTTCAACATGCTCGGCACCAGCGCCAGCAGGAAGAACGGCGAGGCAAACGCGGTCCCGAACGCCATCATCCCCAGGATCGGCCAGTAGTACTGACCCTGCGCCGCCGCGACGAGCAGCGACCCCGCGAAGGCAAACGTGCAGGTGAACGATGTCAGCGTGAACGTCAGCGCCATGAACGCCGCGCCGAGATACCCGCCCGCCGCCTCCTGGTGTGAGGTGAACGTCAGCAGACCGCTCGGAATCCGAATCTCGAACATGCCGAGCATGTTGAACGCGAACACCACGAACACGATGCCGATGGCCACGTTCAACCACCCGTTGTTGGCGAGGGCATTCAGTTGAGCCGCTCCAAAAATCGCGGCGATCCCCACTCCCAGTACCGTGAATGTGGCGACGATCGCTCCGCAAAAGACGAATGCCATCAGCAGCGGACGGTTGTGCTGCGACTCACTCTGCTTGAGAAAGAAACTGACCGTGATCGGCACCATCGGGAACACGCACGGTGTCAGCAGCGACACCAGTCCAAACCCGATCGCCGTCAGCAGGAAGGGAATCAGCCCCCGATCCTGCGGTCGCTTCGCGACGACTCCACCCGCGCGGGCCTGTACCGCGGGGCCCACTTTCGGCGCGTCATCGACACGCGGCGCGACGGCGGTGGGTGGCACAGTCGGCTCCGCGACTGCGGTAACGTGGCCAAGCACAAAGCTCACTTTTCGTGGCATGCAAGAGGCCTTGCAGACCTGGTAGCGGACGTCGCCTGCCGCGCCATATCGACCCGGTTCGACCCCCGCGAGAACTTCGTACTCGCGCGTCCAGGTCACACGCCGGTTGTGAACTTCCAGTGTCGTCTCGGCATCCGGGCGCTCGATCTCAAACGGATGATCCGCGACGAAGCCGTCGCCAATTGGTTTCAGCCCCGTCAACTTGCCAACATCGATCTCCGTTTTGCTGCCGCCGATCCCTTCGTGAGTCAGTGAAAACGTGTGCCAGCCTTCGTCCATCTCGATGGTGACCGCCAGTTGCACCTTCTCACCGGGACCGGCATCGGCGGGGATCAATTGAAACCGCAGCCGCTCGGGCGGCTTGGCCTTGCTCTTGGGAAGGGCTTCGTAATCGAAGCGCACCGCCGCCGCCTCAGAGCCGGGAATGGGGCCGTCATTCGCGAGGGCCACGTCAATCTCATGCGCGGGGATGATCGGGACGCACTCGCCCGGCCCGTTCAACCCTTCGCTGCAATACTGTCCGTTGAGTTCGCCTGTCACCCGGACCTGGGCCGGATCGGCTCCCTCTTTGAGGCGGTATCTCTTTTTCCACGCGACGCGATCGTGGAACTTCGAGACCTCCACTTTTAGCAACGGCTCGAAGGCAGTCTTCGGCTGGCGGTCGGGAACCCAGTCGGCATCGATCGGGTCGAGTCCGCTCTCTTTCAGATCGATCCTGGTCCGACCGTCGAACTCGCCGTCGGTGCTGTAGATGTAGTAACCCTCGGGAAGCGTCACGGCCACGGTCAGCGTGACCTCGTCGCCCGGCTTCAGTGAGTCCACTGTCTTGCCCGGCGCGGGCGCGAGCGTGGTCACGAACTTCGGCTTCGCACCGCCGCGTCCCCTGGGTGACAGGTCGAGCAGATCTTCCAGCGACTGCCCCTGAGCCAGCGCCAGCGACGACCACGACAGCACCAGAACCAGCATCCCGATTCCGTACCACCCACCACCGCGCCGAAGGGATCGAACCATCATGCCACACTTCCTGTGAGTAAACCCTGACCTGCCAAACCCTGGCGGAGGCACCGACATCGCCGGGCACTTCCCGTGCCGACGACGATCGCATGTTAGCGGCCATCCGCTCCACCGGCCAACGCGCCGCTCGAAGACATTGCCTCCCCACAGCTTGTCGTGCCCCACTACGCCACGCTGTCCGATGCCGTTGGACCTCGTGCTGTTTCACGCGCAGAGAAGAACTTACAATCCGCCCGGTCTTGTGCTCGTCACTCACGTCGGTTCCTGATCGACCGGGATTGAGTCTTCCATGCGCGGCCCGTCGAGTCCCCGTTTCCTGCCCGATCTGGCACTCGCCGTGTTGGCGACGGCCTTGCTGACGGGCTTCGCCTGCGCCGGTGAACCGACTCCCGTCGAGATCACCAGCCCGCTTCCCTACGGCCCCGACCCGATCAACTACTTCGCCGAGTCCACCGACGACGACATCATCCGACTACAGAAGCGACTCGATGCGGGCGAGCTTTCCCTCGCGAATCGAAAGCATTCGGGGCATCTGCTCGACCTGCTGAAGGGGCTCGAAGTCCCCGTCGAGTCGCAGACACTGGTCTTTTCGAAGACGTCGCTCAACCAACCGCTGATCGGCCCAAAGAACCCGCGCGCAATCTATTTCAACGACGACGTGACCATCGGCTGGGTGCCGGGTGCCACCGCCATCGAGATCGCGCTGCAAGACGTTCAAAGGGGAACCGTCTTCTACACGCTGCCGGTCCACTCCGACGAGGACCCATCTGTGCCGATCAAGTTTCGGCGCGACACCCGTTGTGCCGCATGCCATGTCTCGGCGAAGACGCTCAACGTGCCGGGGCACATCGTCGGCTCGTTCCTGACCGACGCGAACGGCCAGCCGCGCGAAGGCTTCTCGTCGATCAATCACACGACCGCGACCGAAAAACGCTGGGGCGGCTGGTACGTCTCCGGCCGCACGCCGGGTCTCGTTCATTTGGGAAACCTGATCGGCGAGGCGGACGCCGAACGTCACAAGGACGAGCCTTCGTTTCGCGGCGCGGTGGAAGACCTGGCGACGCTCGTCGATTTGCAGAAGTATCCGACCGCGCACAGCGATGCCGTCGCGCTGCTGGTCCTCAACCACCAGACGCACTTTTACAACCTGGTCAATCGCGTCAGCTTCGAACACCGCCTGAACCGCCGCTCCGATGCCGAAGAGCAACTCGTCCGCTACGCGCTGATGGAGGACGAAGCCCCGCTCGCCGGACCGGTGGCGGGTTCGTCCAGGTTCACCGAGGTCTATCAATCGCTCGGCCCGCGCGACTCCGAAGGCCGTTCGTTGAGACAACTCGATCTGACCACGAAGCTGTTCAAGTATTCGGTCAGTCCGCTGATCGCCTCGCATTCCTTTCAGTCGCTGCCCGGCGAGGTGAAGGCCCGACTGAGCGAACGCCTGGATGCGGAATTGACGAAGCGAACCAACGCTGCTGCGCGCGAAGTCGTCGGCCAGACAATCCCCGGCTGGCCAAAGTAACCCCACACGGATCGGGTCTCAAATCGCGAATCGTTCCTCGCGGATCGTCACGCGCTTCAGGGCCGCTTCGTCGATGGTGACTCCCAGTCCGGGTCGGGTCAGCGCCGGGGCGAAGCCTCCCCAGCCGAACGTGATGTCCTCCATCGTCAGCCGTTCGCGAACGAGGAACCGATCGTAGCTCCCTTCGAGGTACCGGATGTTGGCGACCGATGACGCGAAGTGCCGGCCGGCCGCGGACAGGATGCCCGTCTCGCCGACCTGGCAACCGAGTTGGTAGCCCAGCCCCGCCTGATGGGCCAGCGCCGCGAGTTGCAGGGAATTCACAAATCCGCCGCACTTCGAGAGGCGGATGTTGAACAGGTCGCACGTCCCGCGTTCGATCGCCTGACGGGCATCGACCAGACTGCACAACGACTCATCCAGCATCAGTGGCACGCCGAGGCGGCCTCGCAGCGCGGCCAAGCCATCGACCTGCTCGTGCGGCACGGGTTGCTCGACCGACGTGATGCCGGACGGCAGCAGCGGTTCGAGCTTCGATGTCAGGTTCTGGCAGGACCAGGCTTCGTTGGCATCGATTCTCAGGTCGAAGTCGCGTCCGAGCAGCCATCTCAGCCGGCGCAGCAGGGCGGCATCATCCACGCCATCGACGCCCGTTTTCACCTTGGCCTGATGCAGCCCGAACAGGCGCAGCTTGATCGCGCGGCTGATCTGACTGAAGCGGCTCATCGCCGTGAAGGCCGCGCTGTAGCGGACTCGCTCTCGTCTCTCGCGGATGGCGATCGTTTCCGGCATCAGCTCGGTGACGGCCGACAGCGGCACCCCTTCGGCGCGACAATTGGCGTCGAGGACACTCAACTCAATCGCACACCGGACAGAGTTTCCGAAGCAGTCGCGCCCGTCGCCGGGATGAGGTGGCAATCGAAAAAGTTGCAGTCGTGGAATCGCCTCCCGCAGCCCGGGGATCTCGCCGGCGAGTTGACCTGACAGGTTCGAACTCTTCAGCAGACTCCAGGCCGAGTCGATGGTTTCGCCGGTCACGTAGTCCCGCGGAAGCCCCTCGCCCCAACCGATCGTCCCGTCCGCCAAACGGCAGCGGACCACGATCGAATCGGTGTCGCTGCGAGCATGCGAGGCGTGACGGATCGGCTTTCGCAGTCCGATCCGGACGTGAAACGCAGTCAGTTCGCAGATTCTCATGAACAAACCGCTCCTGCTTCGCCAGTGATACTTCGACCGACGATTCTCAGTGGACCCGCAGAGGAAAGTAGGAAGTAGCTGAACTCGCAAGAGTTCAGATTTCACGGAGCTGACTGAATTCTTGCGAATTCAGCTACCCAGAGATCAATGCGGTTCCACTAAGCGGGGCCGGCCGTCGCCGCGACTGATGGAACGACGACCTCGTCAGCGTGACGATCGACCTCCCGCGGACCGGCGTGGTCCGTCACGACGGCCGCATCCACCGGTCATCGTGTAACAGCTTGGGTTTCTCCCGACAACAGTCGCCCTGAAGCATTGCACCCAAAGGCGCCTCCTCGTTGCTTCCGTGCAACACCGCCAGACGCGCCGTGGCGATGCAGCCCGCCCTGATCGGAGCACAACTCAACGTGCAGGCGTGACGACGTCCGCCAACGTTCGAGTCGATTTCGTGCTCGATTCCCGTGAAACGGTGTCAGTTGGGGAGCGCGAGTGGCCGCGTTAGGATGAGCACGTCATCGTGTCACCTGCCGCGACGACGACACTGCCCCCCTTGTCAATCGCCGTTTCCCATGCCAACTCCTCCGCATCCGACTGCCGCCGAGCGCGGCCCCGAATGGCCGGTCTCTCGTGAGGAGCCGCGTTCGCAGACGGAGCGATGGCTGCGTCCCGGTCTGTCGGTGGCCGGCCTGATGCTGGTCACGGCCTGTCGCATGGGAGATGCCACGGGACGAGTCGCGCTGCCCGCGACGTGGCTCTTCATGGCGCTGCTGGTTCTGACGGGTTGGACGTGCCCGCGCCGTGTGGCTCTCGGCGCGGCATTGATTTCGTTGTTCGCGTGGTGCGGGATCGAAGCCTCGGGTGCGGCAGTCTGGACCGAGTTGCTGCCCGGTCAGTTGGTGAGGCTCGTCGTGGGACTCTGGCTGGTGGCCTGGACACATCGACTGCGCGAGCGGCTGGCGAGGGCTCACCAGTTGGTGAGACTCGACAGTCTGACGGGGCTTCCGAACCGGCAGGCACTCGTCGAGGCCCTCGATGCCGAATTGAGCCGGACGCGCCGGTTCGGCCGGCCGTTCACCGTGGCGCTGCTCGACTGCGACGGCTTCAAGGCGATCAACGATGGCGGCGGACATTGGGCGGGTGACGAAGTCCTGCGCCGTATCGGCCGCGCCCTGCGGCAGCACACGCGGCGCTACGACTGCGTCGGGAGACTCGGCGGCGACGAGTTCCTGCTCGTGCTGTCCGAAGCCGACCGCGAGGATGCCGCGTCGATCGCCGAACGCCTGCGCGCCGCACTGCGGCATTGCGTCGAACGCGACGACCCGACGCTCACGTTCAGCCTGGGAGTCGTCACCTTCCGCACGGCCGTTCTCGACCGGGAGGAATGCGTCCGGCGTGCCGATGAGGCGATGTATGCGGCCAAACGTCAGGGGAAGGATCAGACCCGCTTCGAGGTCGTGGACGCACCGCCGGTTCGCACACCGCCGCTGCCCAAGTAGGACGCGATTCAAAACCGCTTTCGGAGCGGGGGGCGGGGGTACCCGGAATGGGGTTGCCCCAGGGATCAGCGCGGATTCAGGGGACTCACGTCCCCCGCTCCGAAACCTGGAAGCTCCTACATCGCGCGCCGTTTTCTCCGACCGCCGATGAAACTGTCGATGACCAGGTTGCCGAGATCATTCGCGTTGCAGTAGGCCGCCACGCCTCCCGTCACCTGCGCCAGCCGCTGCACGAAGTTGACCAGTTCCAGATAGAAGTAGTCTTCGATCAGCGCGAAGCTGGAAATGTGAATCCCCTCGGCCGCGCAGCGCTTCGCTTCGGCGAGCGTGAACTTGGCGGTCTGCTCGCACGGCGGGTAGATGAGCATCACGTCGCGGCCTTCGACGTGCGCGGTCGGTTCGCCATCGGTGATGATCACAATCTGACGGTTCTGCGCCGCCTGCCGCTTCAAGACCCGGCGAGCCAGTTGCAACCCGGCATGAATGTTCGTGAAGTGCTGCGGCACGAAGGGGGGCGGATTGTCGAGGCTGATCCGCAGCCGGACGCGCGAATCGTAGATGCTCACCTCCTTCGGTGCCGAGTACAGCAACTCCCGCTCGGTCATCGGCGAGGCGAACGAATAGAAGCCGATCACCTGCAGAAAGTCTCCCTGATACTTGCCTCGCACCAGCGACTGCATCGCCATCGCGACCTTCTTCGCCGCACCGAACTTGCCGAACCGGCTCATGCTGCCCGACATGTCGAGCAAGACAACCGTCGCACAACTCGTCTGGTACTCGGTCTCGTGAATGACCAGATCGTCTTCGGTCACGTGGATGGGAGAGCCGCCGCCCTGACGATGGATCGCATTGCGAAGCGTCTCGTGCAGGTTGAGGTTCGAGACCGGATCGCCGTATTCGTAGGACCGGGTTTCGTCGAGCAGCGTCTGGCCCGTGCCGCGCATCTCGGTCTCGTGCTTGCCGAAGTGGTCCTTCCGGCGAATGTCGAACAACTCTTCCAGCGCCTTGTTCTCGACGCGGCGCAGGCCCTTGGGCGTGACGCGGTATTTCCCGTGCTCGTCCTTCTCGACGTAGCCCTGCTTCATCAGCATGTCGAGCACGTCGGGATTGGTCTCCTCCCACTGCTGCATCGCATCGAGCACCTGCTCGCCGTACTCGGTCAGGTACTGGCTGAGCTCGTCGAACAACGCATCCGCCGACTGCGGCGCAAACTGCTGCGAACCGTCCCAGCGGGAATAGCGTGAGGTGGACATGCCGACATCGTAGCCAGCGGCATCATTCTGCCAACTGTGACGGGCATACGAATCTCGGGTTGCCGCGACAGCTCATCGCGCGGACCCGATCGCATGCTTGGCACGCATCCGGGCATCGACGTCAGCGAGGCTGCTCACTCGGCCGGCTTCAAGGTCGGTCAGTCCCTCCTGAATCGCAGCCAGTTCCTCATCGCGCTCATCCAGCGCACGCAATGCGGCCTTGAGAACATCATCTTCGGACAGAAACTGGCCACTCGTCACTCGGCGTCGGACAGGCTCGGCAATCTCGGGCGGGAAGGCATACGACATGGCATCAGGCTCCTGCTGCGAACGAGGTCTTCGGACGGGAATCGAAGATATCACGTCTCAAGCCAAACGGAAGGCCGCATGCAGAGTCTTACCTCGACGACGCCGCAGGATCGTTACTTCCCCTGGCCGAGGAACGTGCGGATCGACTCGTAGATGCCTTCCTTGTCCTTGATCTCCGAGAGGATCAGGTTTTCGAATTTGGGGGCGAGCTTGCGCAATTCCTTCAGGTAGTCGCCCGAGCCGTACGGGCTTTCGACCTGGCCGTAGCAGAACAGGTTGCAGACCGGCAGGAAGTCATCCACGAGCAGCTTCTGGCACAAGGTATTGTCCTCGCCCCAGTTGTCTCCGTCCGAGAACTGGAAGACGTAGATGTTCCAGTCGGCGGGCGGGAAGTCTCGTTCGATGATCTTCTTCGTTTCGACATAGGCCGACGAAATCCGGGTGCCCCCACTTTCGCGGACCCGATAGAACGTGTCCTCATCGACCTCGTGGGCGACCGCGTCGTGGACGACGTAGCGGCGCTGAATGCCGTCGTACTGGCTCTTCAGCCAGGTGTCGATCCAGAACGATTCGGTGCGGACGATCTCCTTTTGATCGTCGGTCATCGAGCCGGAGACATCCATGATGTAGATCACCGCCGCGTTGGCCTGCGGCAGCGGCGTGTCGGTCCACGAACGAAAGCGCTCGTCCTCGCGGGTCGGCACGACCATCGGCTTGTACGGGTCGTAGGTGTTGGAGGCAATCAGTCGCCGCAACGCGCGCTTGTAGGTTCGTTTGAAGTGACGCAGCGAATCGGGACCGGTCTGGCGGATGCTGTTGTACTTCGTCTTGATCGACCTGATCGTGTTCTGGCCCTTGGGTTGGATGGCGGGCAGCTTCAACTCTTCACCCAGCATCTGAGCCAGCTCTTCAATCGTCAGTTCCGCCTCGCGGATGTGCGAACCGGGTGAATCGCCCGCCTGTCCCTGACCATCCTGATCGCCGCCCTGCCCCTTCCCAATCGCCTGGCCCTGATCGCCCTCGCCCTGCCCGACGCCGCCCGAGCCCTTGTCGCCATGACGAAAGCGGGGAATGTCGATGCTCGGCACCGGAATCGACACCGTCTCGCGCCCCTTCCGCCCGAGCACCTCACCGTGCGTGATGTACTTCTTGAGGTTCCCCCGGACCTTCCCCCGGACGATCTCCTTGAATCGCTGATTGTCACGGTCGATGGATCGGGTCATGGCGAAGTTCTTCGCAAGAGGCGGTTGCGATCGGCAACGAATGATCGACGCGGTTAGGCTGGCGGAGTACGCCCGACGGCGAAGCAGGTTGAGACATCAATCGTGAACTCTGGAAACAACGCCGAGGCCGCGACTTGTCCGTTGTGGAAGCGCCCTTGAACGGAGTACTCGTCCTTGTCTGGCGGCAGCATCAGAACCGTGATCGTTTCCAAATCGGGATCGACGATCCAGTACTCGCGGATCCCCGACTCCGCATAGTCCGCGCGCTTGGCGACGAAATCCCGGTGCCGATCCGATGCCGCACCGCTGACGATCTCCATCACGAGTTCCGCCCCAATCAGCGGCTTGCGTCGCTCGGGAACGTGTTCGGGCTTCGCAAACGTGACATCGGGTTCCCGGTACAAACCGTTGCGCAACTTGACCCGAAGCGGGGCGACATAGACTCGTCCCGGATATCGTCCTTGGGTTGCTGCAACCAAGTGGTCACGCAGAAACATCAACAGGTCTTGGTGAAGTGGCGTGACCATCGGCAGGAACTCCAGCATCCCGTCGCGGAACTCGATCAGTTGATTCGACTCCAGCGCCAGGTAACTTGATTCGAGCCACTCACCCTGACGCGGGTATTGGGCCAGCAACTCCCAAGTCCAGTCGCCACGCTCCGAGGGGGGCGGTCCCCCTTCGTCCTCTGGAACACGATGCAGAAACTCAAGCACTCCGTCCGTGAACTCGACCAAGCCGTCGAATTCGCGAGAAAGATATTCCTCCTCGGACCAGTCACCTTGACGAGGAAACAGCGTGACGAGTTCCCATGTCCATTCGCCCCGCTTCGAGCGAGGCGGGAATGCGGGAAGTTGTTCCAAGCTCGATGATGGTTGAGCGACCAAACTCACACCTGGTTCTCCTGAAGCCTTCACTTCACTCGCGCTTCGCATCGCCTCGGGCGAAGATACTGGCGACGTACTGCAACACGTCGGTGGCCGATTCATCGTTGTAGCCGAAGTTTTTGATGAGGCGGCCCTTGACGATGTCGATCTTTTCCTGGGTGTCCTTGTCCACGACGTTCGAGACCAGGCTGGTCAGCTTGATCGTGTCCTTCTGGTCCTCGAACAGCTTCATTTCCAGGGCCTTGTGCAGCCGCTCGTTCGTCTTGTAGTCGAACTTTTTGCCGTCCAGCGACAGCGCGCCGATGTAGTTCATGATCTCGCGGCGGAAGTCGTCCTTGCGGGTCTCGGGGATGTCGATCCGTTCCTCGATCGACCGCATCTGGCGTTCGTCGGGCTGTTCGTCCTGACCGGTGAACTTGTTGCGGACCTTTTCGCGCTGCGTGTACGCCTTCACGTTGTCGATGTAGTTCGAGCAGAGCCGTGTCAGAGCCTCCTCATCGGCGGCGATGGCCCGCTGAACTTCATTCTTCACGATGTCGGTGTACTCGTCCTTCACCACCGAGATCAGCCGGCGATAGCCTTCGCGCGTCTCCTCGTTGGCGATCAGCGAGTGATGCTTCAGGCCGTTCTCCAGTTCGTTGAGCACCATGAACGGGTTGATGCAGGTCGCCTCGGTGTTGTTGACCAGCGCGTTGCTGATCTTGTCCTGAACGTACCGCGGCGAGATGCCCTGCAGCCCTTCGTGCTTGGCCTCCTTGCGAAGCTGCTCGATGTTCTCGGTCGTGAAGCCGGGCAGCGTCTTGCCGTTGTAGAGCTTCAGTTTTTGGAGCAGCGTCAGTCCGTGATGCTTCGGCTCTTCGAGCCGCGTCAACACGGCCCACGTCGCCGCCACTTCGAGCGTATGCGGCGCGATGTGCTTGCCGCGCACGCGGCGGTCGTTGTAATCCTTCTCGTAGATCCGCTGCTCGTGGTCGAGCTTGGTGACGTACGGCACGTCGATCTTCACCGTGCGGTCGCGCAGCGCTTCCATGAACTCGTTCGACTGCAACTTGCGGTACTCGGGTTCGTTCGTGTGACCCAGGATCACCGTGTCGATGTCGGTTTGGGCGAACTTTTTCGGCTTGATCTTGTGCTCTTGCGAGGCGCCGAGCAGATCGTAGAGGAACGCCACGTCGAGCTTCAGCACTTCGATGAACTCGATCATGCCGCGGTTCGCGACGTTGAACTCGCCATCGAAGTTGAAGGCGCGCGGGTCGGACTCGCTCCCGAACTCGGCGATCTTGCGGTAGTTGATGTCGCCCGTCAGCTCGGTGCTGTCCTGGTTCTTCTCGTCCTTCGGCTGGAAGGTGCCAATGCCGATCCGGTCCTGTTCCGAGAGAAAGAATCGTCTCACCACGACGCTCTGCAGGACTTTCGTCCAGTCGCCGTCACATTTTTCGAGCCGCTCCTTGAAGACGAAGCGGGCCAGCGGACTGACTTCACCGACGATCTCGACGGTGAACAGCTTGTTGCGGTCGCGTCCCTCGTTCAGCGACTTGCAGACCTCTTCGCGATAGGCGTGAGGAATCAGTTGCAGCGGCTCGCCGTTCATCGGATCCCACGAGATGCTGCCGTCCTCCTCCTTCCAGCCGAAGGAGTACACGGCTCCCTCCGGCGTGCGGGCGTATTTCTGCAACCCCTTCTTGAGCAGCCGGGCGATCGTGCTCTTGGAACTGCCGACCGGACCGTGCAACAACAGGACCCGGCGTTCGCTGCCGTACTTGAGCGCCGCCGAACGGAAGACGTGAACGAGCTGCATCAGCGGCTCGGTCAGTCCGAAGATGGCATCGTCGCCATTGTTGTCGGGATCGTCGAAGAACTTGTACCGCACGAGACCGTCGCGCCGACCCTCGTCCACCGGATAGTTGCCGTACGACACGACCATGTCGTACATGCGCTGGTGAGCCGTCCGCGTCACCTCGGGCGTCGCCCGCACGATGTCGAGGTACTCGTCGAACGAACCCTGCCAGTGCTCGTGGCGAAACGCCTCGGCGCTTTGGCGGGAAGAGATCTGCTGCAACAAGTCGCGTCCGGTGCTCATGAGACCGTACCCCTTACGGAATGAAGACTGTCTGTGCTCAAACTCTCAGGCGTCGTCGGCGGTCTCGGCCCGCCATGAGTCGATCCCGCTGGAGAAGCGTCTTCGGTGACAGGCAATTATCACCGCATCCCGCAATCAAGCAAGACCAACCTCTTCCGATGCCCTCGGCAACCCGAAGAGGATGGCCATCAACCGTCGAGTTTGATCGGGGCTTGGCGGTCGGTCCGCTGGCGTGGTACGCGCCGAGTCCTCGCGGGGAGTGTGGGTCACACCGGCCTCGGTTCCACACCCTTTAAAGACTCGGCGCGGGCCACGCTTGAACCTTCGTCAAACGGACCACTGCCCGAGTCTTGCGCCGCCCGGGCGCCGTCGCCGGAAATGTCATTCGCTGGCGGAGGGGACGGCCAATTCGAGTGACACGTTGACGGGATCGGCACCGGCGGTGAGCGAGTACGACTTCGCTTCCGTCAGTGTCTGCGAGTGTTCTTTCGGGACATCACCCTCAGTCCAGACGTGCTTCACGGTGAGCGACGTAGCGGCGCGGGGCTGATCGTCGAGGCAGTGAGCGAACAGGCGATAACCGTTCAACGCGGGAGCGGCCTCGTACTGGACATAGACCGCGCTAGCGGGTGCGTCGAGTTTCACTTCGCGATCGATGTTGTAGTGCCAGTGCGTTTGTTCCGTCGGGCGGGCGAGTGCCGTCGCGCTGTCCGGACCATCCTGGAAGAGCGGTTTGAAATCTCGCGGAGAGCCCACGGCAAAGCGGATGCCGTTGCGAGGCGGGTTGTCGGGATTGCCGACGCTCATCCGGAAGCTCGCTCCCGCCGAGAACCAGGCGATCCTGGTCTTGGGGAGCGACGGAAGCCGGGCGATCATCGTCCCCTTCGCACGGTCCGAGCGGCTCGTCGGATCGAACTCCTTCGGGGCACGGATCAAGTAGTGCAGAAAGGCGTTCTCGTCGGCCCCGTTCGGCTGGATCGAGCGGACGCGCGTCGGCAGACCGTGGTGATCGCCGGTCTTCAGTTCCAGCGTGTTGTCTCCCGCATGCAGCGCGGGGAGAGTCGCCGGGGCCATCTGCACCCACGTCGTCACCTTGAGCGATCGCACGACCGCCGCGCCGGGCTTGCCTTTCAGCGCGATCTTCAGCAGGTAGCCGTAACTCCCCGCGACCTGTGCCGTGAGATCCATCGTCGCCGGCCACTGTTTTGGTTCGAGCGTGATCCAACTGTCTCCGAAATCGGGAGACCACGCGAGCGTCGTTTCGGCCGCATCGATCTCGATGACGGAAGCCTCCTTGTCGTCCTTCACGTCGTCGATCTTGCCGACCTGCGGGACGATGACGTACGGCGAACGAACCTCGAACACCGCCCAGCCATCGCCCGGTTTGACGAGCGTCAACCCGGCCTCGGTCACGCGGACGTTGTGCGAGTCGAACGCTCCGTCCTCAAAATCGTCGGTCTTCCCCTTGAGATTCGGCTGGTAGACAAAGCGGCCGTTGCCGTGAGTGTGCTTCGACCAACCAGCGTGCTTCGGCTTGGGGCCGCGCGGTTCCCGTTCGAGGATCTCGCGGTACGCCTTGTCCTTCAGATCGGCCTCGTTGACGAGCCACCGGTCTCCCTGCGGTTGCCACCAGCGCGTGAATGTCTCGCCACGTCGCAGTACGAAATCCATCGTGTGCCCCGTCGGAGCGACGCCGTAGCGGTGGTTGACCTCGCTCGTCTCGTACTGTTTCTTTAGCGAGGCGATGTCATCCTTCGGGAAGAAGCCCGGCCCGCGCTCGCGCTGCCACAACGAAAAATCTTTCCGCGCCTCATCGAGCGACCGCAGTTGCCCGTCCTTGTCGAGGAACACTCCCCGCAGATCGAGATCGACGTACCGCCAGCGATCCCTGGCGAAGACTTCGCACATCGTGTGCTGCACGCCGGGCAGGCTGACCGTCCGGGCGGGACCGCAGCCTCCCTGTTCCCACAGCCCCGCCATCGCCGGTCCGACCGCGTCGCAGAAGCCGCAGCCGTAGACGTTGATCAGCTTGATCGGGTCGCGCACCATCGCGTATTCGTAGTGCTTCTCCGGCCCCTCGAAGACCGCTCCACCGGGAGGAAACAGCCCGGTCTCGGGGTCGGTCAGGTAGTCGAACATCGCCTTCGCCTTGGCCTCGGGGGCGAGATCTTTCCAGGCCGGATGCTCGGCAAACGTCCGACAACTGTAAGCATCGGCCACGCGCGGCGAGACGATTCGCGGCGAAGACCATCGCGCCGAAGCCGCCTCGCCCAGGCAGCCGATGAAACACAGGGCCAGTACGCCGCGAAGTCTGAAGTTGCCGGTCAACATGATCACGACCTGAGCCCCGCAAATTGGAGTCACAAACGGAATCGACTGGGCAGCGATTCTAAGCAGCCTCACCCCGAACCGCACGACAACCGACAAAGACTTTCGGCGGGGTGCGGCCCGGCTTAGACTGACGCTGGCCTTGCCAATCCGCCTTCCTGCGACTCAGTCCCACCCCATGAAGCCGCTTATGTCGCGTCCGTGCTCACCCTCGTCGACCGGTTGGTTTCGAGCGGCTCTCGCGCTTGCCGCCGTCTGCGTTCTGGTGCGGCCGGTCCGTGCCGGCGACGTTTCGTTTCGGAACGACGTGATGGCGGTGTTGTCGAAGTCGGGCTGCAATCTCGGCACGTGCCATGGCAACGCGCGTGGGAAGGGTGGCTTTCAGATCTCGCTGCGCGGGCAAGACCCCGCCGGTGACTACACCGTCCTGACGCGAGACTGGTCGTCCCGCCGAGCCAACGTCAGCGAACCCGATCAAAGTTTGATGCTGCTCAAGCCGACGCAGCAGATCGCGCACGAAGGAGGCAAGCGGTTCGAAACCGATTCCGCCGAGTACCGCCTCCTTCAGGAATGGATCGCCGCCGGAATGCCGAACGATCCGGCGGACGCTCCCAAACTGGTGACGTTGACCGTCACACCGCACGAAGCGTTCTTGGCAGTCGAGAGAGGAGAGACGAGAGACGAGAGCCAGAAGGAAGACACGGGTCGCGCGAAGCCGCGTGGGGACTCCTCTTCTCGGGCTCTTGACTCTCGACTCTCCGCTCTCGACTCTCCGTGGCAACTGCAACTGACCGCAAAGGCCGGATTCTCCGACGGCTCGACGCGCGAGGTGACGACTCTCGCCGTGTACGAGGTCGCTCAACCGATTGCCGACGTGTCGCATGACGGTCTTGTCACCGGACGATCGGTGGGCGAGACGACGATCCTGGTGAGATACCTCAACCAGCAGGTCGGCGTGCGAATCGCCTTCATTCCCGATCGGCCGAACTTCGCGAAGTCGAAGATTGAGCCCGCCAACTTCATCGACGAACTGGTGTTCGCGAAGCTCGACAAACTGCGGATCAATCCGTCGGACGTGTGCGACGATGTGACGTTTGTGCGGCGGGTTCATCTCGATCTGCTCGGCCTGCTGCCGACGGCGGAGGAGGCTCGCACGTTTGTCACCGATCGCGCGGCGGACAAACGGGCGCGGCTGATCGACGCGCTGCTCGAACGGCCCGAGTTCGCCGACTGGTGGGCGCTGAAGTGGTCCGACCTGCTGCGCATCGAGGAGAAGACGCTCGACCGCAAGGGCGTCGAAAACTTTCATGCGTGGTTGCGCGACGCCTTCGCCACGAACAAGCCGCTCGACCGGATGATCCGCGAGATCGTCGCCGGACGCGGCAGCACCTACGAAAATCCCCCCGCGAACTTCTACCGGGCGCTGCGGACTCCGTTCGAGCGGTCCGAGGCGGTCGGGCAACTCTTCCTCGGTGTGCGCCTGCAATGCTCGAAGTGCCACAACCACCCGTTCGACCGCTGGACGCAGGACGACTATTACAGTTGGGGCAGCGTCTTCGCCCGCATCGATTACAAAATCATCGAGAACCGCCGCCGCGACACGAACGACAAGCACGAGTTCGACGGCGAACAGATCGTCTACCTGTCCGATGACGCCAAGACGAGCAGTCAGGCCAGGGATCCGCGCACCGAGGAAATTCGCCCGGCGAAGTTCCTCGGCGACACGGGCCGCGTCGATCGAAAGGCCGATCCACTGGCTGAGCTTGCCGAATGGCTGACCGACCCCGGCAACGACCGTTTCGTCCAGATGCTGGCCAACCGGACGTGGCAGCAGATCATGGGACGCGGCATCGTCGATCCGATCGATGATTTCCGGGCGACCAACCCGGCGGCGAACCCCGCGCTGTTGACGGCACTGGCGGATGAATTGCGCGGCGATGGGGCTGCATCCCTTTCGTCCTTTCGGTCCCTGTCGTCCCTTCCAATCGAAGGGACGACAGGGACCGAAAGGACCATAGGGATGAAGACCAGTAGCAGCCCCTTCGACCTGCGACACATGTTGCGCCTGATCCTGAACTCGAAGACGTACCAACTGTCGTCGGAACCGAATGACACCAACCGTGAAGACGACGCCAACTTCAGCCGTTCCCTCGTCAGACGCCTCTCGGCCGAACAGTTGCTCGATGCCACCAGTCGGGTCTGCGACGTGCCGCTCGACTTCACCGGTTACCCGACCGGCCCGCGTGCGGCCCAGTTGCCGGGAGTCAGCGCGGCGCGGCGCCGTGAAGCAGACCCCTCCGACGCCGACCGCTTTCTCAAACTGTTCGGCAAGCCGCCGCGACTGCAATCGTGCGACTGCGAACGCTCGGACGAAACGACGCTCGGCCAGACCTTCCAGTTGGTCAGCGGTTCGCTCGTGAACCGGATGCTGACGGCCGACGGCAATCGCCTCGACCAGCTTCTGAACTCGAACCGTTCCAACGGTGAGGTCATTGCCGAACTCTACTGGACCGCGCTGATCCGTCCTCCCGCGACCGATGAGTTGCGAGAAACGATCCAGTTCCTCGCAGCAGCGACGAACCGCCGTGCGGCGTTGGAAGACGTGACGTGGGGACTGCTGAACTCGCACGAGTTTTTGTTGAGACGATAATTGTTGATCAAACTAGCCCGACGCGCAAGCGAGGGTTAGCCGTTTGAAGTCTGCGAAGCCCTCGCTTGCGCGTCGGGCTAGTTTTCAGACAAACCAAGTTTGGAAGTGTCCTCACGTTCAAGTTGCCGAAAAGGGACTGCGATGCGCCCCGAACACTACTCTCGCCGCTCGGCTCTTCAAATCGGCGGCCTCGGGATGCTGGGCGTCACGCTCCCGAAGCTGATGCGGGCGGCGGAGTCGGCGGCGGCCGGTTCCACCGCGAGGCCGGGCCGGGCCAAGTCGGTCATCTTTCTGTATCAGTTTGGCGGGCCGAGTCATCTCGATTCATTCGATCCCAAGCCCGAGGCACCCTCGGGTGTGCGGAGCCACTTTGGAGTGATCGACACCGCCGCGCCGGGCATTCGCATCTGCGACCAACTGCCGAAGATGGCGAAGGTGATGGGCGAGGTCACATTGGTGCGGACGGTTCATCACACGATGAAGAACCACAATTCGGCGGCGTACTACGCGCTGACCGGTCACGCGCCGCCGCTCGACGACATCCGGCTGCGCGACTCGCAGGAGTTGTTTCCGGCGTATGGTTCCGTCGTCGATCGGCTCGCGCCGACTTCAAACGGGATGCCGACGTTTGTCGCGTATCCGCACGTCCTGCGCGACGGAGAGATCACGCCGGGCCAGCACGCCAGCTTTCTCGGCAAGGCGCATGATCCATTGCTCGTGATGAGCGACCCCAACGAACGAGGCTTCTCGCTCCCCGAGCTCTCTCTGCCAAGCGGCCTCACCGCCGAGCGACTTCAAAATCGGCGCGAGATGCAACAGCTCGTCAACCGCCAGACGAAGCTGCTCGACTACTCCGCGGCCGCCCGCGGGCTGGACGCGTACTACGAGAAGTCGCTGAGCATGTTGAACTCGTCCCGGGTGCGCGACGCCTTCAACCTGTCGGCCGAACCGCAGGCGATCCGCGACAAGTACGGACGGACCACCTACGGCCAGAGTTGTCTGCTCGCGAGGCGACTCGTCGAGGCGGGCGTCAAGTTTGTGAACGTCTACTACTCGAAGAGCATCGGGGGGCGAACGAAGGAGGAAGGCTGGGACACTCACGGCTTCGACAACACGCGGATGTATCCGATCCTGAAGGACTACCACCTGCCGTTGGCCGATCAGACGCTGCCGACGCTGATCAACGATCTGAAGGAACGCGGGCTGCTCGACAGCACGCTGATCGTCTGGATGGGTGAGTTCGGGCGGACTCCGAAAATCAACGACAACATCAGCCGCGACCACTGGCCGCAGTGCTACACCGCCCTGCTGGCGGGCGGAGGCGCGAAGCGCGGCTTCGTCTACGGCACCTCCGACAAGCAGGCCGCCTATCCCGACAAGGACCCCGTCCTGCTGGACGATCTCACGGCGACGGTCTTCTCGCTGATGGGCCTCGACCCGGAAACCGAAGTCCGCGACAAGCTGAACCGCCCGCTGCCGATCTCGGCCGGCAAGATCGTGACCGGTGTGATGTCATAACTACTGTAGGATGGGCACTCTTGCCCGTCCCTTTGAAGAACGGGACGGGCAAGAGTGCCCATCCTACGGTAGCGCAGCCCACTCCTTTGCGACTCGTTTTCAACGCGGCTACACTCCGCACGCATTCCACGTTTTCACTCCCCCATTCCAATCAGGCAATACCCCGATGGCTTACTTCCCCGACGTGCCGAAAATTCAATACGAAGGCCCCAAGAGCAAGAACCAACTCGCGTTCAAGCACTACGATCCCGAGCAGAAGGTGGAGGGGAAGAAGCTCAAGGATTTGATGCGCTACACGGTTTGCTATTGGCACACGTTTCGGGGAACCGGCAGCGATCCGTTTGGTTCGGCCACGTTGCAGCGACCGTGGGACGACGGAACCAATTCCGTGAAGAACGCCGTCAAGCGGGTCGATGCCGCGTTTGAATTCATCGAGAAACTGGGCTGTCCGTTCTATGCCTTCCACGACCGAGACGTGGCTCCCGAAGGTGAGACGCTGGCCGAAACGAACAAGAACCTCGACGCCGTGGTCAAGGCATTGAAGGCGGCTCAGGAACGAACGGGCATCAAGCTGCTGTGGGGCACGGCGAACATGTTCTCGCACCCGCGCTTCATGCATGGCGCGGCGACGACCTGCAACGCCGACGTCTTCGCGTGCGCAGCGGCTCAGGTGAAGAAGGCCCTCGAAGTGACGCTGGAACTCGGCGGGGCGAACTACGTTTTCTGGGGCGGTCGCGAGGGCTACCACAATCTCCTCAACACCGACATGAAGCGCGAACTCGATCACCTCGCCAGGTTCATGCACATGGCGGTCGACTACGCCAAGAAGATCGGCTTCCAGGGCCAGTTCCTGTTCGAGCCCAAGCCCAAGGAGCCGACCAAGCATCAGTACGACTTCGACGTCGCCGCGTGCCTGAACTTCTGCCGCGCGAACGGTCTGATGGAGCACGTGAAGATGAACGTCGAGACCAACCACGCGACGCTGGCCGGTCACACGATGATGCACGAGTTGGAATACGCCCGCATCCAGGGAGCCCTCGGCAGCATCGACGCCAACACGGGCGACCTGCTGCTGGGCTGGGACACCGATCAGTTCCCGACCGACATCTACCTCACCACGCAGTGCATGCTGGTGGTCCTCGAACAGGGCGGCCTCGCGCCGGGCGGAGTCAACTTCGACGCCAAGGTCCGCCGCGAAAGCTTCGAGCCGCTCGACCTGTTCCACGCCCACATCGGCGCGATGGACGCCTTCGCCCGGGGAGCCAAGATCGCCGCCGCCATCCGCAAGGACGGCGTCCTCAAAGATTTCGTCAAGAACCGCTACCGCAGCTTCGACGAGGGAATCGGTGCCGAAATCGAAGGGGGCAAGGCCACGTTCGAGTCGCTCGAGAAATACGTCCTCGGCAAGAAAAAACTCAACCCCAACGAATCCGGCCGCCAGGAGATGCTGGAGAACATCATCAATCAGTATGTGTGACCCAAGAAACTGTCCGGATGCGATCGTGTCGGGTCTTGATCGAACGGCAATGCGGATTTTCTTATAGATTCGGGCGGAAGTTACAAGCAGGAAACATTGGATATTATCTCCTCGATGGAACTCGATCATTCAACTTTGAAGGCGCGACCGTCAATCGATTTTGGGGAAAGCCGTTTTCATGACGCGCATTGAAAGAGACCGCGAAAAAGTGCAGCGCCGCAAACGCAGGGCGAAGCTCAAAAAACTGCAAGCCCGCGATCGCAAAGCCACAAATCAACGCGACAAACAATTGATTGCCGCAAAGGCTCGCCCCTTCAAGCCGCTTGGCATCGTCGAGCCCGTAACGTCTGATGTTATCGACGAGAAACTTGCGGAGCTCAAGAAACTCTATGAGAAGGGCGAGAAGTACTTTGAATTGGCGGTTTCCCCAATAAAGCGTAAGAAACCCAACATCAAGGTAAAAAAGCATGACAAGGTTAAGGAACCCAAATCTGGTGCGATGAAAGGGTCGAAACCCTCGAAACGCCGTCCCCCACGAGTTGGCGATTTGCAAACAAAAATAATCACGCTCGAACAATTTGACTGTCTTGTCGATCATGTGGAGGGTGATACTGCGTATGTCAATCTGACATCGAGTGAAGGGCAAAGACTTTTTGGCGAGTACTCTGCGATTGAACTTGCCAAGCTTGGAATTCACGAACGCCGACGATTCACCTGTCAAACCGTCATGACGAACGGGCACGTTGAAATTCGATTTCAGACGATCCCCGACGTTGAGGTGACGCCAGATGAAGAAGCGGCAATTGACCGAGAACTCGATGATTTGATTTCGGGTGGCAAACTCGATGGCGACTACTGATCGGTCGCGGCTTGAAGTGCATGTCTTCGGTGCCGCGAAGGGTGAGAGCATTGTTCTTCGACTGCCATCCGGCGAATGGGGCGTGATGGACTGTTACGCCCCGTCGGTGAAAGACGACTCCACCAACGCCACGCTTCAGTTTCTGCTTGATCGCAGGGTCGATCGACTTGCATTCGTCTGCCTGACTCATCCGCATGACGACCATTATCGGGGCATGACCCATCTGCTGAATCGATTCGATGTCCGCTGTTTCTGGCGTCCGGCCGCGATGTCTTGTAAGCAACTGAAGTGGATTCTCAAGTCCGCAAAGATCGGTGCGAAGAAGTCCGGTGTTGAGACATTCGAGGAAGATGCCGACGAACTTTGCGAAATCTTCCGGCTCGTCAAGCAGAAAAAGCAGGCGTCCGGCAAGCCCGCGATTCCACAGGCATCGACAACGCGTACGCAACTTTTCCCGGTGCCATTGAATCCGACGGCTGATCTCCAAATCTGGGCGCTCGCGCCGTCAACTCGACAAGTCGAGCGATACGAAAGCGCCCTCGGGAAGTGTTTCGATAGCAACGGCCGCCTCGTTGCTCCCGTCGCTCAATCGTGCCACAACGTTGTTTCGATGGCGCTGCTCGTGATCTACGGAACGACACGAATCGTCCTCGGTGGCGATGTGGAATCGGCAGGGTGGCGTGATGTCATCGAAGAGGTTGGTGCGGATGGCTTGTCGTCTCACGCGGTGAAGATCAGCCACCACGGCTCGACGAATGGCTATTCAGACGGACTGTGGGCGTCGCTTGCCAAGCAACAGAAGCCGATCACCTTTCTGACTTCGTACCGCAGTCAGAGACTGCCACGCAAAGAAGCCATCGAGCACATTCGCCGCTTCTCGTCACGAATCGTGACCTCATGTGTACCCGCAATTCACTCAGACGAGTTCCCCATACCTCTCTCGACCAAAGCTCCCGTAGCGAGTCGAAGGGCGCTTCACGAGAAGCTCAAGGCAAGGTCTGCCACACATTTCCCGGTTGGTCGATGCAGTTTCGTGTTTGACAACGCGGGGAATTGTCTTGAAGAGACGTTTGAAGGCGAAGCTGGAGAGATTCCCGTTTGAGCGGGGAATTGATGCGTCTCCCAAAGCCACGACCACATCCAACGGAGATCGACTCTGATTTGTCGTGAAACAGGCGAACTAACAGCTTGTCCCGTCCGGCTGGTCCGTGTTATGGTCCCGAAGGGTGCTAATCTGGCGAACCGCGAGCTATCGGCGGGCAGCCGTCAGTGAAACTGTTGAGGAGTCTCATCATGACATCGGCGGTCTTCAAGTTGATCAAATCGTTTGAGAGTTGAGCGACGCGGAACGGACCGAGGCCGTAGTCGAGATTTTGCGTCGTTCGCCAAACGTCGTCAGTCCTCCCATCGAGGAGGACGAGTTCTTGACGGCTCAGGTGGAAACCTTCCTCGAACTTGACGTACGCGAGGCTGCTGATGAAGTCGCCCAAGCACGGTGAAGTCTGGTTGATCGACTTGGGCTTTGAAGCGTCTCAGGTCTCGACCCTTGAAGCGACCGTCAAACGCTGGCTGGGTTTGGCGTGACTCCGATGGAATCGACTTTGTGAACGCTCGGCAAGGGCGATGCCAATCACAACGGCTCGTGCCAGTGATGTTTCGGAGCGACGGGGCGGACGAGGGCGTTGGCGACGAGGGCGATCAGCAGCAGACCGGCCATCGTCAGCATCGTGCTGCTGTAGAGGGTGCTCGACGGATCGATGGTGCCGGACGGTGCGAGGTCCATCAGTTTGGGAAGCGTCACCGTCTTTTTGTCGATGAGCGTCGCGAGCTGACTCAACGGTGCGCCGAACGTTTGCTCGAAAGCACTCGCGTCCACCTTGCTGGCCAGATCCTTCAGAGCCACGAGTAGCGCACGTTCTCGCAAGTACGCAACCACTTCAGGTCCGAGAACTCCCGCCGTGCTCCACGCCGTCAGCAGCCGGCCGTGAATCCCGCCGACGAACTTCGTGCCGAACAGGTCCGACAGGTAGGCCGGGATCGCCGCGAAGCCGCCGCCGTACATCGTGAAGATCACCATCGTCACGGCATAAAACGCGATCAGCCACCGCACGGACGGAGCCCTGCTTTGCGCGGACGCGATGAGCGGGATCGAGGCGTACAGCGCAGCTCCGAGGGCGAAGAAGATCGCGTAGACGCGCTGGCGGCCGAGATAGTCCGAGACGGTGGACCACGCGAACCGGCCGACCATGTTGAAGACGCTCATCATCAGCACGAACGTCGCGGCGAAGGAACTGGTGACGACGAGCGGCAGCGTCGTGCCGAAGATTTCGCCCATCATCGTCTTCGCCACGCCCAGCACTCCGATCCCGGCGGTCACGTTGAAACAGAGGACGATCCACAGCAGATAGAACTGCGGCGTCTTGATCGCCTCGTCGGCCGAGACGTGGTGCGCGGTGATCATCCGGTGCGACGCGGTCTCGCTCGGCAGAGTCCATCCGGCGGGCATCCAGTCGGGCGCGGGAAGCCGATACGAAAACGCGGCAACCAGCATGACGAGGAAGTAGCTCAGCCCGAGCACGAAGAACGTCTCCGCAACTCCCGTTCGTCCGGTGCCGACGACGTAGACGCCCTCCGGCACCTGCACGAGCATCTGTGACGTTTCGTTCTTGCCGACGACGACCACTTCACGCGATTGACCGTCCACACTGGCAAACCGTCGGCCCTCATCGGTCGTCAGTTCGACATCCTCGACCGTGCCGAGATGCCTCGGTGGTTCGTAGAAGCTTTTCATCAGCGCCTCCTTCAATGGAGTGCCGATGATCGCGCCGCCGCCGAAGCCCATGATGGCCAGTCCCGTCGCCATGCCGCGCCGGTCGGGAAACCACTTGATGAGCGTGCTCACCGGTGAGACGTATCCCAGTCCGAGGCCGCAGCCACCGATCACGCCATAGCCGAGGTACAGCAGCCAAAGTTGGTGCGTCAGGATTCCGCAGCCACCAATCAGGAAACCGCCGCCCCAACAACAGGCCGCCACGCAACCGACGAGCCTTGGCCCGACACGCTCCAGCCATTTCCCGGCTATGGCCGCCGACAGACCCAGAAACACGATCGCCACCGTGAACACCCGCGTCACCTGCGAGAGAGTCCAGTCGTCCGCCGCACTCGCGACGACCCCGTGCAGCTTCATCAACTGCGGGTTGAAGATGCTCCAGGCATAGACCGAACCGATGCACAGATGAATCGCGACCGACGCCGGCGGCACGCGCCACCGGTTGAACCGGGGCGGCGCGATGATCCGTTCTTTCGAGAGCAGGCCCGGCATGAAGTCCCCTCAGGCAGCGCGACCAACCGGTCGCCACACGACACGTCGGTGATTCTCACAACGGATCACGGTCACGGGCTCACTTGGTGGTCAGGGCGATGGTCCCCAGATCGGTCGGCTTTCCCTCTTTCACGGTCAGCTTGATCTCGGACGTCTTCGGATCTTGATAGCGATCCTTGAGCTTGTCCGGACCAGAGTACGAGTTGGACATGAGATTGAACTCACCCCAATAGAGCGTCAGGACGTAGTCGCCCGCCGGCACGCCATCTCCCTTCTCGTAGGTGGAGATTTGGAAGGTTCCCTCGGGTCCGGTGACCGTCTGAGAAACCGTGGGATGCGTGGCGTCCATGCCATTCACCGGATGGCATTCAATCGTGATGGCCGATGTCGGCGCGACACCATCGACGGTCACCTTGCCGGTGACCACAGAAGTCGGTTTGCGGAACGGCTTCTTTCCACCGCAACCTGTCAGACACACCGCTGTCATGCAAAGCAGGAGACAACACAAACGGAGCATTCGTCCACCTCGGTGATTCGTTGTCGATGTGAGGAACAAGTGTCGAGAGTAGGGGGCCATCAAAGTCCACGGCCGCTACTCGGCCAGGAACATCGCTCACGTGCCAGGAGTGGCAGAGCCAACCGGGCGCGAGGTCGTCAGCCGTGGCATCGCGCCGAGCGATCGATCAATTCGCGGGGCTGTCGGAGGGGAGACAGCGCTTAGAACTCACCCACCACTTCCCCTTTCCTGCGGGTAATCAGGCTCGCGAAAGTGTAGGCGTTGATATTCTCGCTGATGAAACGCACGGTACCGTCTCCCATCAGGAAGTGACAGCCGCCAGAATGAAAGCTGTGGTAGCCGCGTCCCCGGAGGTTCGTACAGTTGATCGGACAGGGGCCGCCGGTCCCGCTACCGTCATACAGCGAGCCCGCGATCCAATGCTCAAAGGCCAGCGAACAGGCCCAGGCACCGCCGTTGGTCGGGCCCAGAGCCTGAACGGCAGCGGGGGCAGGCTGCGTCCTGTAGTAGATCATGGTGCCGCCCGTCTTCTCGCCGAGTAGGAATGTGTTGGACGTGCCATCCTGAAGATCGCGTATGGCCGATATTTTTCCGCCAGTTCCTCCGGGAGTAATCGTTCCTTCGCGGTCGCCTCCCGCGCTACCGTTGTAGGCGATGTTGGCGAATGTTCCGAGAATGCCGGACGTCCCCGAATAGTCGCTGCGTCCCCCTCGGAACGTGCAGTTCGCTGAGGGAAAAGCGGGAGAAGGATTCAAGGCACCCGCCGGATAGAGATAGTTGGCCTGCTTGTCGCCCGTCGAGGAAGGGCACAACATGCCGGGGAGGATGGTCGCCGCCAGGTTTGTGTTCTGAGTCTGGATGGCGACGTTGTATCCGGCCGGCCCCAGGAACATCGGCGTATCCTGGTTGATTGATTGGTACAAGGGTGCCTGATCGAGGTAGGGGAGCAATCGCTCAAACGCCGACTTCGTGTTGTGATCCAACTGTGCCGCGATGACGACGTTGTATCCCGGCGGAAAGGCCTCATACAGATCGTGGTAGTTGTGGAGCGCCAGGCCCAACTGCTTGAGATGGTTTTTGCACTGGGTGCGGCGTGCGGCCTCGCGCGCCTGCTGCACGGCCGGCAGCAGCAGCGCGATCAGGACCGCGATGATCGCGATTACGACGAGCAACTCAATCAGTGTGAAACCGCGCAGACGCTTGAAACGGATCTCAGTTTGAGACATGTCCTGCACTCCCGGAAAAGAGACGTGATTAGGGAACGCCACGCGCATGAGAAGGGCTGCATTTGACTTCGTTGTGGCTGACCATCGACGGTTTCAAGTTGCCACTTCGCAACTCGGATGTCAAGTACCGATTGACTTTCCGCAACGCCTGGCACACCTGACTACAAGCCAGTCTCGTTGTAGTCCTCAACTTACTTAACCGTCTATTAACGGTTCGGGATTCGTCCCGGCGTCCAACAGGATCGCGACCTGGATGTCACCCATCACGTTGACGGCCGATCTCAGGCGGGCGTTGATGAAGTCGATGCTGTAAACGATCGGCAGGGCGAGCTGCACGATGTCGTCCGGCAGTTGAGCCGCCTTGAGCACGAGGGCCAGGATGATCAGCCCCGAATTGGGAATCCCGGCGATCCCCATGCTTCCGGCCAGTGCGGCGAGCAGGATCGTGATTTGTTGGCTCAGCGGCAGCGACATGCCCGCCGCCTGCGCAATGAATAACGCCGTGATCGCCTCGTACAGCGTGATGCCGTCGTTGTTGAAGTTTGTCCCGACGCAGGCCGACAGCCGCGCCGAGGACTCGCTCACACGCATCCGCTTCAGTGCGTCGAGCGTCAGTGGAGCCGTCGCCAGACTGCTGTTGATCGAGAACCCGGTCAGGATGGCACTCAGCCCCTCGCGCAGAAACACGCGCGGCGACTTCCCGCCGATGAGCCAGGCCGACAGCAGGTAATACCCCAGCGCATGGACCGCCAGCGCCGAGACGACCGTCGCGAGAAACGCGCCGACCATTTCAAACGCCTTCAACCCCATCGAGCCGATCACACCCGCCACGGCAAGGCAGATCGCCAGCGGAGCCACTTCAATGATCCAACCCAGAAGCTTGAGAACGATCTGATACGTGGCGACGACGCACTGCTCGAACGTACTCAGCGCGGCAGCCAATTCGCCCTCGTTGTCGGCTCCCGCGGAAGTCGCGGCCTTGAGCGACCTCATCGCCGCGCCGATCAGAATCGCCAGTGCGGCCACGGTCAGCACCATGTTGTCAGTGAACGGTTGAGCGATACTCTTCGGGACGTAGGACTTGAGCAGCTTGAGCGGCGACAGCGACGACTGCTTCGCCTTCTCGGCCACGTCCGCGGCCTTCGCCTTGTCCACCTCCTTCTCGCCCGTCACGACCGTCTCGGCGCGAGTGGCCAGCGTCCCTTCCCAGGCCCGGCCCGGTTGCCAGACGTTGATGATCGTCAGACCAATCGCAAACGCCACGGCGATGTTGATGCCGCAGATGGCGAACATCTTCGCCCCCTGCCGCCCCGTGATGTGGGTTCTCACGAAGGCGTCGAGGATCGCAAAGAAAATCAGCGGCGTGGCCAGCGCGGTGAGAAGCTGAATGTACAGGCCCGCAATCTCACCCAACTCGGCGGTCGTCCCACCGAACACGATGGGCCTCGTTCCAAACGTCAGCCCAATCGTTGCACCCAGCAGGACTCCGGCGAGGACTCGCAAATACATCGGCCAGCGCCACGGAGCCCACGCCGACGGCGGAGATGAAACCGACGGCGGCGGATCATCGGACGCGGAAGGCATCGCCGGTTCTCGGTCAGGGGTCGGCACTTCAAACTTCAAAACTGGCGGGGCACGGCTTCGTTTGCGATGACGTTCTGTCCCGCCAGTTTTGAAGTTTGAAGTGCCTGACCCCGATCGTGCTTTGAGCAACTACGCCTTCGCCTGTGCGGGCGGCGCGTCACCGGCCCCCTTCGGCGGATGAGCCGGCCCCGCATGCGGTGTGAAGTACGCGACGATCAGGATGCAAACCGCCATCCCCCCGATGCCGACCCACAGCATCGGATTGGCCTCGGTCTTGGTGGTCAGCACCGAGACGATGGCACTCACCGTGACCGCCGTACCAAACACGACCGGCATCACGATCTGAGGCATCGCGGTCCCACCCGTAAACATTGCCAGCGTCAGCGTCAGTGCACCCCAGGCTCCCAACGAACCGGCCGCGAAGCCCCAGAAGGTTCCCTTCAACGTGAATGAGAACGTGTCTCCCCTGTAAGACATCCCGATCAGTCCGCCCACGATGCCCCACACCAGATAGGCGACCCCGATCATGACGTAGGGCTTGAACGCGCTCTTCTCGAAAAACCGGGCCTGAGCCAGCGTGGGGCCATACGTCCCCCAGAACAATCCGGTCAACAGGGCAAACACAATCGGCAACAACTTCATGGCAACGGTCTCTCGTTCGGGAAGGATTTGCAGGTGAGCGGCGTATGGTAGCCGCGACTCCCGCCGACGGAAACTTCACGTCAGGGTCGGCGCTCCAAACTTCAAACGGCATCGGAACAATGACGACCAGCCGTTTCTTAACCTCTTTCGGAGCGGGGGACGTGAGTCCCCTGAATGCGCGCGGCTTGCTGCTGCAGCCG